>CAKKRK010000026.1 GCA_919902665.1 Nitrospiraceae bacterium | reverse complement strand
GATTTCCTCATTTTCCCACTTAGAGAGGTGTCTGTGAAATCGGGGGAAGGTCAAAGTTCTTGACTCAACTGATGGACAAACGGGCACAAGTCGTGGCGGCGCTGAAGAATGATGCGGAGCCAAAACTGCAAGGCGAATGGGCGGACTTCATGAAGCACGTCACCAAGGCGAAAACCATCGCCGGGACCGCAACTCCGATCCAGCGGTTAAGCCAGGTTAATCGGTACCTTCCCGGATTTGATGGAAGCAACGATGATGTGGCGATTCGTATCCTGGCTCCGTTCGAAACGACGATTAGCGGTAAACCTTCGCTCCACAACTTCGGTTCGTCCGCAAGTAAGAATACGAACGGCAATAGTCTTCTCCTGCGACTCGATTATGGCCGATCGAGAATCCTCCTGACAGGCGATCTCAATACCGACAGTCAACGCTCTCTATTAGAAGACTACGCTGGCAATCGGATGGAGCTCTTATGCGATGTTGCCAAGGCCTGTCACCACGGCAGCGATGATGTGTCGTACGAATTCTTGAGTGCAATGCGACCGGCTGTGACCGTGATTTCCTCCGGCGACAATGAAGGCCATGACCATCCACGCCCTGGTATCGTTGCGGCAAGCGCCACGACAGGCCATTTGGAAATCTCTCAAGATCAAATCGTGACTCCTCTGGTTTATTCGACGGAACTCGCTCGAAGCATTGCGCTCGGCAAGCCAAGGAAAGTAACCGTCACGAGGGACGGTGAAACGACAACCATCGAGGCAACCCAACTGGGCACGATCGAAATAGAAGCGAAAACAACGAAAGCCGGAGATCTCAGACCGACTACCGTCAAAAGACGACTCGATCGAACACAAATCGTCACTGGTCTCATCTATGGTTTGGTGAATGTCCGCACCGACGGGGAAACAATCTTATGTGCCACCCTGAATGAGAAAGATCATACATGGCAAGTAAAGAAAATCATTTCTCGCTTCTGATCCCTACGGCGATTGCACCACTGTTTGCTTCTACCTGACGCCCTTTGGAGACTCATCTGGGGTCTGGAGTCATTGTTAATTGAACTCACATTGTGGTCGGATCTTGTATCGTGCATCACTGTTTTTCTCTGAATTCAAAATCCCACGAATCGTCGAGGAATCATCAAAAAGTACTGCGGTAGGGTTGCGTCTTGCGATCCGCTATTTCATGGGCCGAGGAACGGACCATTGAATCATCGAAGCGCCGGGACTACAATTCGTCCGTTTGCTCTTTGTAGAGGGTATTGCTCTTCAAAGGAAAGACCACTTGAAGCTAAGGCACTTCATCGCCATCGGTGGAATACTCTGGGCATCACCCGTCCAGGCCGAAAGCCCTATGGCGGCTCAAGTCTGCAGCCTGCTCTCATCCCCAAAGTTGGCTGCGGTCCAGTCTCGAATGGGAACAGGTGAAGGGTGTGCATGGCAATGGCCCAACGGTCAGGTGCTGTCAATGTACGTGCACATCGACCTACAAAGCGAAACCGTGACAGAGACCAAACAGATCATCGACATCTCCTTGCAGAACCCGGAGTTCAAGCGATCGACATTCCCGGTTTGTACAGGAGGGGATATGGTCATCGGTGACTTTCGAAACGGCAAAGGCCCTGGCGGCACCGGGTACACTCAGTGTTCGGGTTTTGTGCTGACCTTTAGCTTTCAAGGTGCCGATGCCCAAAAACATTTACCTAATATCGCCAAGCAGCTCTCTGGCACGACCTTGGCTCGCTAGCCCCCTGATCTTGTGAGGAAACGGTCCATTCTCAAATCGAGCCACATGCAGAACTTGGTCCCGGGCTGGGCCTTGGCACAGCTAGCCGAGATTATTCATGACTGATGGTCAGCGGGGCAGCGGCCGCCATTC
>CAKKRK010000025.1 GCA_919902665.1 Nitrospiraceae bacterium | reverse complement strand
TCTATGTGCATGACCAGGTCAGCCGGGCCATCAAGTCTGAAAAGATGTTCGGAAAGGATGATCGCATCCTAGTCGCGGTATCGGGCGGGAAAGATAGCCTGGCCCTCTGGGATATTCTTCTCAAGATGGGCTACAAAGCCGACGCGCTCTATGTGAACCTCGGTATCGGCGGCTACTCGGAAGTGTCCCATGCCAAAGTCGTCCAGTTTTCAGAAACGGTCGCCGCCCCACATGGCGCAGTTCTGCATGTCCACACTGTGGAGCAGGAAGCCGGCGCCGGAATCAAGGAACTGGCCATGCTGATCCATCGCCCGACCTGTAGTACATGTGGCACCATCAAACGCTACCAGTTCAATCGCGTCGCGCTGGAACACAAGTACGATGTGATGGCGACCGGCCACAATCTCGATGATGAAGCAGCCCGCCTGCTGGGCAACGTGCTCCGCTGGCAGGAGGAATACTTGGACAAGCAATCCCCCAGCCTGCCGGCCTCTCTCGACGGGTTTGCCAAGAAAGTGAAACCGCTCTTTCGCCTCTCCGAGCGCGAATTGGCCGCCTATTCGGTGCTCAACCGCATTGACTACATCGTGGAAGAGTGTCCGATGGCAAAAGGCGCGCGAACCCTTCTCTATAAAGAAGTACTGAATCGGCTTGAGACGGAATCCCCAGGCACCAAGCAGGCCTTCTACTGCGGCTTTCTCGACAAACAGCGCAAGCCCGAAGCCTCCCCGACCACGATGGCCGAGAGAGACCAGGCCATGCTGCATCCCTGCTCCGTCTGCCAACAGCCTACCACTGCCGACGTCTGCTCTTACTGCAAAATGATGGCGCGTGCCAAAACCCACAGCGTGTAAACCACCGCCATCCTTGCCCGTAGCATGGCTATCTCCCGCAAGAACTCAGCCGACTCGCGGCAGGCTCGACCTGGGTAACTACGTCCTCGTGCTTTCTGGAATACGGTAGCGTTGTTTGATGGCCGTCACGATCTGTTTCGCTTCTGCTTCATCAAGGCCTACCCCGAATCGATAGGTTCTTGCCCTATAATCAAAGGCGATCACTCCACCACCAATTCCCCATAATTGGAGACTCGATGAAAAATCAAACGGATTGACGCCAAGGTGTCCCACCCGTACATCGCGCATCTGCACGAGATTATATTCCTTGTCAAAACCGAATTCCCCAATGTTGCGCCGCGTCGTGAACGTTTGCCCCTGCACCGTGAGAATTTCCTTCCCCATCATCTGCCACAACCAGGCATAGATGGCGAGCACACCTCCGACCGTCCAGACCCCAAGCCATGTCAGCATGAAGACTTCTCCCCCCGGCGGAGCGTCCCCGTTCAGTAACTGACGGGTGACCATGATTTCACCCACCCCCCAGCCACAGATCCAAAAACCTAGAAAGCAAATCACTAACCAACTGCGTCTGCAAGGCATGACGATGCGGAGCTCCTGCGACGTATCCGCGATGGTGATTCGAGAGTCAGCTGGTTGTCGCTTTGCCATGGGGTACTCACTCTGAAACGGTCGGCATTATTACATGGATGACCGGTGAGTCCCAGAAAATATAGCAGTTGAATCGATCAGTTTTCTTGAGCTTAAGGCGGAGTCATAGATTCAGTGAGCCGGAATACTTGGGGCAATTTTCTCCAGGATGACTTGCCTGACCTGCTTGGCGAAGCGTTTAGAGACCTCCAGGTTTTTCAAGACATGGCCTGACTCTGAGACATTGTACGTCGCCGGTGGGACCTGCGTCGTGATTGTGGCTTCAAAGACGACCGCCAACATCTTACTTGGTTTTCCAGTTTTCCGGTCGATTCCATAGGCTTCCTTTAGCGAAACCTTCGGCGACACTTCGACATCGGCGCTCGCCACACTATGCGACCGTAACAAACCAGACCGACTGTGATTCTCTTCGATAAGCTTGATGATGGGATCTGCCTCTAACTCACTTCGAATCTGCTCCGCCACTGCCCCTTTGGATCGCTCCGCCTTCTCCATTTGCGTATCCAGTACCGGCTGGGCAAGACTGACATAAATAGGATCGGTCGGTTGCCGTTTAAGCGTCCGGCTCGATTGTTCAGGTTGGTCAGCGCGCTTTGCGCTGAGCTGTTCGGCATTCTCTTGCGCGGCAGCCTGCTGCTTCGCCCTTGGATCGTCGGCATCATGGATGGT
>CAKKRK010000024.1 GCA_919902665.1 Nitrospiraceae bacterium | reverse complement strand
ACCCAAACGTGCTCTCACGGGAACTGACTGCAAAGCAGTGGGTGGAAATCGTGCAGGACGAAGGACGTCCCTTGAACAATCGAGCCTCACAGGGGCAATACCCCCCCGGTTCTACCTTCAAGATTCCTATGGCCGTCGCCGCGTTGGAAACAAAAACGATGTCGCCCTCCAGTACCGTGTTCTGTAATGGGGGATACCAGTTCGGCAAGCGGGTGTATCATGACTGGAAAGCCAGCGGGCACGGGTACGTTGATCTGCATAATGCATTAGTTCATTCGTGTGACGTGTACTTTTATACGATCGGTCAACGGATGGGGATCGATGTGATGGCCGAGTTTGGGAAGGATTTCGGGCTTGGAAAGGCCACAGGCGTGGAGTTGCCATCGGAGCGATCCGGTATCATGCCATCAACTGCCTGGAAACAAAAGGCCAAGCATGAGCAGTGGTTGCCTGGCGAGACTATTTCAGCCGCCATTGGACAGGGCTATGTGACGGTGACACCATTACAGATGGCGAGTCTCGTCGGTACGGTGGCGAACAATGGCGTGATCTACCGGCCTCGTCTGGTGCAGGCGGTCATGGATCGAACGTCGGGGAACCTTCAAGAGTTGCCGGCCGTTCCGCGTGGAAAAATCAATGCGAAACCGGAAACCTTTCGCATCATCAAGGACGCGCTCGCCGACGTCGTCACCAAGGGCACGGCGACGAGGGCGAAATCCTCTATGGTGACGATCGGTGGAAAGACGGGCACGGCTCAGGTGGCGGCGCTCCGAACCGGACCGGAAGAAAATATTCCCAAAAAGCTCAGAGACCATGCGTGGTTCGTCGCGTTTGCGCCGGTGGAATCACCGAAGATCGCCGTCGCCGTGCTTGCGGAGCATATGGGGCACGGTGGGGCCGCCGCGGCTCCTCTTGCGAAGGAAGTGATTGAAACATATATGAAGCTCGCTCCACAGGTGCCAGCTGTCACCTCGGATCTATCCAGCGTGAAGAGGTCGGAGCGATCCGCAAAAGACTCATGATCGATCGATTGACCGAACATCGAGGACTCGATAGTTTTGACATCCGTTATGTTGCCTTGATCCTGGCCATCCTGGGGATCGGTGTGTTGTCCATTTATAGCGTCACGCATGGGCAGAAGGGTGGGATGGCGCCGTATTATCTCAAGCAGTTGATATGGATCGGTCTCGGTGCGGCGGCCTTTCTCGTCATGTGGGCATCGGACTACCATTCTCTTGCGCGGTTTGCCTATCCCGCCTACGCTATGATCTTGCTGATGCTGGTGTTTGTATTATTCGAAGGGCGAACCAGCAAGGGCGCGCAGCGGTGGATCGCGCTGGGCCCGTTTACATTTCAACCGTCTGAATTCGCCAAGCTTATCCTCATCTTGGTATTGGCTCATTACTACTCGAAGGCCCCGCGTGTAGGATGGCTGCAGCGTGTCATCGTTCCGGGGCTGTTAGTGTTGCCTGGTCTCCTCCTCATATTAAAACAACCCGACTTGGGGAGTGGGCTCAGCTTTGTCGCGGTGTATGCCGCGATGTTGCTTATGGTGGGCGTTCGTTCGAAAGCCTTAGGGTTTATCCTGCTCTTCTCGATCATGCTGTTCCCGTTTGCTTGGGAGGGCGTGTGGGGGTCCTTGCATGATTACCAGCGACAGCGCATTATGGCGTTTGTGGACCCCGGTTACGACCCTGGAGGGAAGGGGTACCATGCCTTGCAATCGAAGATCGCGATCGGTTCTGGGGAATTACTGGGGAAGGGGCTCTATGGCGGCACCCAAAGTCAGCTGAAGTTTTTGCCGGAAGGCCATACCGATTTTGTATTCGCCGTCTTTGCAGAGGAATGGGGCTTTCTCGGCGTGCTGGTCTTGTTGACATTGTTTGTGGGGCTGATTTGGCTCTCGCTGGAGATCGCGTCCAAGGCGAAGGATCAACTTGGAGCACTGCTTGCCGTGGGGATCGTGGCGATGTTGTGTTTCTGTGTCGTGGTGAATATCGGCATGACGGTGGGGATGTTTCCGATCGTCGGCATTCCCCTGCCTTTGGTGAGCTACGGTGGAAGCGCCACGATTATGACCATGGCGGCATTAGGCTTGTTATTGAACGTCAAGCGGAAGAGGTTAAGCCTGTTTTATTAAACGGTGACCGATCAGGCGGAACGCTCGAGTTTCGTCATTCGGAGAAGCTACTATCGAAAGCCGGGAGCGCCGGTGTGTGGAGCGAGTGACGGACCTGGGCTTGGGCCTGCGTTCTAGCGCTCTCAGCCGAGTCCTGTGGCTTGCAGACCAAAGGAGTCAATATGGGAAGTGAAATTGCGATCACCGTTGCGCGGGAAGAAACCCGTGTAGCCGTGCTGGATGGCGGAGTCGTCACCGATTTGTTCGGAGACCGCGCGAAGCATAAGGATTTTGTCGGAAATATCTATAAGGGAAAGGTGGCCAAGGTCTTGCCGGGGATGCAAGCTGCGTTTGTGGATATCGGCTTGGAGAAAGCGGCGTTTATGCATGTCTCGGATCTGTTGGAAGACGCCGAGCCGGGCGATATGGTGGTCGAAGAGGAGGAAGACGATAAAGACTCGGACATGCCCCGGCCGAAGCGTCAGAGCGCGAAGCCGATTGAACAACTGCTCAGTGAAGGCCAGGAGTTGATGGTCCAGATTTCAAAGGGCCCGATCGGCACCAAGGGGTCGCGCGTGACGGCCTACGTCTCGCTTCCAGGACGCTATCTGGTCTTTATGCCGAACGTCGATCATATCGGCGTGTCTCGGCGAATTCCGCGGGATGAAGAACGGGCGAGACTGAAAGAGATCATGCGCCGGGTGAGGCGCCCTGGGTTTGGTTATATCGTGCGGACGGTCAGTGAAGGCGTTAAGGAAGATGAATTGAAGTCCGATGTCGACTTTCTCCACGTTCTTTGGCAGGACATTTTGACGAAGCGAGAACGCTTGCCAGCTCCCGCATTGTTGCATTCAGATTTGAGCTTGAGCTTCCGTGTCGTGAGGGACTTGTTCGGTAAAAAGGTGGATCGATTATGGATTGATTCACGAGAAGAATACGAAGCCATTCGAGGCTTTGTGCAGCGATTTTCTCCTGAACAGACCTCGCGGATTCATTTCTACGATAAGGATGCGCCCTTGTTCGAGCATCTCGGGGTGGAGCAAGAAATTGCCCGCGCAATGAGCCGGAAAGTCTGGCTCAAGTCGGGAGGGCATCTCGTGATCGATCATACCGAAGCGATGACGGTGATCGACGTCAATACAGGACGCTTCGTGGGAAAACGAGATCAAGAAGAGACGATCCTTCGCAACAATCTTGAGGCGGCCAAAGAGGTCGCCTATCAATTGAAGTTGCGGGGCATCGGCGGCATTATCATTGTCGACTTTATCGATATGGAGCGGGAGAAGAATCGGGATAAGGTCTATCATGCGTTGGTGGATGCCATGGCATCGGATAAGGCGCGAACAAGGATCTCCAGGATTTCCGACCTCGGCCTGATCGAAATCTCACGCGAGCGGGTACGAGAGGACCTGTTACGGTCGCTGTCAGAGCCGTGCCGCTATTGCGAGGGCCGTGGATACACGAAGTCTCCTACCACCGTGGCGTACGAAATTTTCCGCGAGATCCGGCGGATTGAATCATCGGGTGATCAGCAACGGATTTTCGTGGGAGCCCATCCCACAGTGGCGGAATTGTTACAAGACGAAGAACGACACGGAGTGGAAGTATTGGAGCGAGACTGTTCCGCGAAAATCATCGTGACACCGGATAATCAGTTGCATCTTGAACAGTACGATCTGGTCGTGTTCTAGTCGAGCGGCATCGCTGCCGCCGCTTGTGTCGGGGGAGATGTGCTGCCTGCCGGACCCTCCAACTGTTGAAACAAACTTCCTCCCGATGCTCAAGACCGATCATGGATGATGCATCTTTGACCTCCTGGCTCACGCTTCAAGCGATTGACGGTGTTGGCGATCGCACCCTTCTCAAGCTGATTCATGCGTTTGGAACTCCCGATGTGGTGCTCGGCGCAACGATCGATGACTTGATTGGTATTGGGTGCAGTCCGGAACTGGCTGAATCCGTTCGGCGAGGTCCAGAATCGAGTATTCGGCGGCAGATCGATAGCCAAGTGAAGACAGTTGAACGCCTCAAGATCCGAACCCTCACCCTGTTCGATCGATCCTATCCGGCCCGTCTGAAGGCCATTCCCGATCCGCCACCATTGTTATATGTGAGCGGAAGCGTCTTGCTGAAGGACGAGGTTGCGGTGGCGATCGTGGGTGGACGGCGGGCGACGCCATCCGGCAGACTCATCACCGAGGAGATTGCGAAGGACTTGGCAGAATGTGGGGTGACGATCGTGAGCGGCCTCGCTCGTGGAATCGATGCTGCGGCGCACCGAGGCGCGCTAACGGGGAAGGGCCGCACGATTGCAGTACTGGGGTGCGGCATTGATCGGACCTATCCATCAGAGCATCACACGCTGAGGCGGAACATCGAATCACATGGCGCCGTCATCTCAGAATTGCCGATCGGTGCTGCGCCGCAAAGTCATCACTTCCCTCGAAGGAATCGGATCATCAGTGGGCTGTCATTGGGCGTGCTCGTTGGCGAAGCCGCAACCAATAGTGGTTCCTTGATCACCGCAAAACTGGCGTTGGAGCAAGGTCGAGAGGTGTTTGCCGTACCCGGTTCCATCAAGGAAGACGCTTGTCGTGGATCGAACCGCTTGATCAAAGAGGGGGCGAAACTGATTGAAGGGGTCCAAGACATTCTCGACGAGATTCTTCCACAAATCGATGCGCGGCAGCGGGCCATGCTGCATCTTGACGGAGCCGTGATGGCCGCGCGCGCACCATTAGCAAAAGAAGATGCGTTGGTGTATGACGCCCTGTCCTATGAGGCGCGATCCGTCGATGCCGTCATCGAGAGCACAGGACTGAGCGCCGCGCAAGTATCGGCGACATTGCTTTCGTTAGAATTGAATGGGCAGATCCGCCAACTCCCGGGTCAACAATACATTCGCCTTTAGCAGGAGGCTGGACAATTCCGCCGGCGTTGGACTGAGTGTGTGAGCATCCGTGGGTGAGCGGATTGTTGCCGACTGCCATTCTAGTTGCACGAAACTCCGATATTTGGTACGGATGATAGAATTCTTGAGAGGCAGACGGAGTTGTCATGGCAAAAACTTTGATCATTGTTGAGTCGCCGACGAAGGCGAAGACGATTACGAAATATCTGGGACGCGGCTATACCGTCATGGCCTCGGTGGGGCATATCAAGGATCTTCCAACCAGCAAGTTGGGCGTCGATCTCGAGCACGATTTTGAACCGCAGTACGTCACCATCAAAGGCAAGTCGAAGGTGTTGGCCGAGATCAAAAAGAAGGCCGAGGAAGCCGACAAGATCTTTCTGGCACCGGACCCTGATCGGGAAGGGGAGGCGATTGCCTGGCATCTTGAGCAAGAGCTCCTCGGAAAATCGAAGAAGAAAAAGAAAGACGGAAAGATTTTCCGGGTCCTCTTCAACGAAATCACGGAATCAGCCATCAAGCGTGCGCTCCAGTCTCCGGGCGAGATCGATATGAAGCGGGTGAATGCCCAGCAGGCACGCCGCGTGCTGGATCGCATCGTGGGGTATCAAGGCAGCCAGTTACTGTGGAGTAAGGTTCGGCGCGGGCTCAGCATGGGACGAGTGCAGTCGGTGGCCATGCGGTTGATTTGCGAGCGAGAGGCAGAGCGGGAAGCCTTCCGAACTGAAGAGTATTGGTCGATCATTGCGCTGCTGGCCGGAACCAATCCACCGTCATTCGAGGCGAAACTCCACAGCATCAACGGCGAAGAGGCGTCGATTGAAAACGCTGAGCAAGCCGGCCGCATCGTCGGTGAGATTCAAGGCAAGGCCTTCGTCGTCCAATCCATCGAGCGCCGAGAAAAGAAACGGAATCCCGTCGCGCCGTTCATTACCAGCCGTTTGCAGCAGGAAGCCTCCAGAAAGTTGCACTTTTCGCCGAAGAAAACGATGACGCTGGCGCAGCAGCTCTACGAGGGTATCGAAATCGGAGCTGAAGGCGCGACCGGTCTCATTACCTATATGAGAACTGACTCGCCCCGTATTTCCAACGAAGCGATGGCCGATGCCCGCGAGGTGATTCAGTCCCGATTCGGTGCGAACTATCTTCCAGGCACGCCGAATGTCTATAAAACATCGAAAGCTGCCCAGGAAGCGCACGAAGCCATCAGGCCGACGTCGGCGAGCCGCGATCCCGAGTCGATCCGCCAGTACTTGGATCACGATCAGTACAATCTCTATAAGTTGATCTGGAATCGGTTCATCGCCTCGCAGATGGTGCCGGCCATCTTGGATGTCACGCGTATTGATTCAACACCGGTCAGCACCAAGGAGCGGTACGTGTTCCGTTCTACCGGAACGGTCGTGAAGTTTCCCGGCCATACGATCGTCTACATGGAGGGTGTTGACAAAGAAGCGCCGTCGCAGAAGCCGAAGGCCGACCAAGAGGCGGACGACGACGAGCGACAGCTCCCGGCCTTGACAGAAGGGGAGCGGTTGCGATTGGTTGAGCAGGATGGGCAGACGGTCCCAGGAATGTTGTCGAAACAGCATTTCACGCAACCACCGCCACGCTATAACGAAGCGCTGTTGATCAAGGAGTTGGAGGAAAAAGGTATCGGCCGTCCGTCGACCTACGCCGCCATTATTTCTACGATCCAGGATCGCAAGTATGTGGAAAAGACTGAAGGGCGGCTCGTGCCGACGGAGACGGGGAAAACCGTCCACGATTTCTTGATGAAAGGCTTTCCCGAACTTATTAATGTGGATTTCACCTCGCAGCTTGAAGAACAGTTGGATGAAGTAGAAGAGGGGAGTAAACCCTGGGTTACAGCGGTACGCGATTTCTATACACCATTCACCAGAGAACTGGAGCGAGCGAAGACGATTCCTGGGCCGAAAGACATCGTCGAGCCGCCGACGAACATTCCGTGCGAGAAATGCGGCCGAATGTTGGAAATCAAGTGGGGGCGGAACGGGAAGTTTCTCGCCTGTCCTGCCTATAAAGACGATCCTCCCTGTAAGAATACACAGAACTTCGAAAAGCTTCCGGATGGCACGATCAAAATCGTTCCCAAGGAGGAGATCACCACTGATCAGGTCTGTGACAAATGCGCTAGTCCGATGGTGGTGAAGACCGGACGCTTCGGCAAGTTCATCGCCTGTTCCGCCTATCCCCAGTGTAAGACGACCAAGCCGCTGGCGCTTGGTGTCAAATGCCCGCAGCCCGATTGCGGCGGCGACCTCGTGCAGAAACGGACGAAGAAGGCGCGCTCATTCTTTGCCTGCAGTCATTATCCCAAATGTGAGTATGCCCTCTGGGACCGGCCGGTGCCCAAAGTCTGTCCCACGTGTCAGGCTCCGTTCCTCATTGAAAAAATCAGTAAGCAAGACGGTCGCAGCGTCCAATGTCGCAACCAAGAGTGCGGCTACCGTGAAGCAGGGTAACCAGTCCCTGTTCCTTCTGATTACTTCGTTCTCACTCAACAATCACCGCTATTTCTCTTTGAGGCGGCTGTGACACCACACCTTGGGGCACGAGCGTAGGGGCACGGTGGATCCTTTGGCGTCTCGTTAAGATCAGCCGAGTGAAAGTCCGGCAATGCTTACCTGATTCCAGTCCCTGTTATAACGTACAAAGCTTCTGATTCCTTTGTTGGGTCGTTCTTGCGAAACTCGCTTGTGATGCAGGGTTGGAGGCTTTTGCGAACTGGAGGGTGGAGATCAATGTTGATTCACCTCTTTGGCACAATAGCGGTGTGGTTGTGTGTAGGTCTGGCCTGGCCGCCTCTTGCTTCGGCGCAAGAGGCATCGCCTGCTATCAGTGAACGACAGACGGTAGGAGTCGTAGTCGGTGGTATGTTGCCGGTGCGATTGATGGAGGGGCAGTCATCCAAACTCAACGGAGTTTCGGTGCATCCGTACTGGCAGATTGAGGTGTCTAATCCGATCGGCGATGGGTGGTGGCGTGGCTCGGTCGCTCTGGGGGTTGAAGCGGCAGTTTTAGGGGTCACAGAACCGACCGGTGCCTATGGGATTGGTGTTACGCCGAAACTGATCTATACGTTGACCTCGTTCGGTCAGCTGAAGCCCTACATCGAAGGTGGCGGTGGCCCGCTCTGGACGAATTTCGACGGCCGTATTCCCGAACAAGGATCGGATTTCAATTTTCTGGTCTGGGGCGGTGCGGGCGCGACCTATGATCTGACTGCGCGATGGGCGGTGAACGCCGGAGTCCGCTTCAGCCACATTTCCAATAGCGGCACCGGTAGTCCGAACGGTGGGGTCAATTACCTGCTGCCGTTTATCGGGATTGCCGCGAAGCTTTTCTGAGTGCCAGAAATAGAGGACTTCCCGTCGCAGTTGAGTCAGGAATACATGTATGGGCAGGATGTTGCCATTTCTCATCTGCGAGCGAGCCGATAACCTGCATCGGCAACACTGATAAAAGCACGCCCGAACCATTTAAAAACTGTGCTGTTTCATCAGACCCCGCCTGACCCATTGAATTCGCAGTCGGCAGGCATAAAGCTGACCCGTGTGCCATACGGCGAGGCTGTGTAAGGCAAAGTCTGCTAGGATGCCGCGGTGATAGACCACACGCCTGCTTCGACCGCGCCGCGCCAAGCCGCGGTGCTCTTCATTCTTGTCACCGTGCTGCTCGACATGTTGTCGTTCGGCATCATCATTCCGGTGTTGCCAAAACTCGTCGAGGAATTTCTCTCCGGCGATACGGCGCAGGCAGCGGTCCTCTATGGGTTGATGGGGACGGCCTGGGCCTTCATGCAGTTCTTTTGCTCGCCGATCCAGGGTGCCCTGTCCGATCGGTTCGGTCGGCGACCGGTCGTTCTGCTGTCGAACTTCGGATTGGGCCTCGACTACATCGTGATGGCGCTCGCTCCGAACGTCGCCTGGCTCGTGGCGGGACGTGTCATCTCCGGGATGGCCTCCTCCAGCTTCAGCACCGCCGGTGCCTACATCGCCGACGTCACGCCGCCGGAGCAACGCGCGGCGGCATTCGGGAAGATCGGCATGGTCTTCGGTCTCGGCTTCATCTTTGGTCCTGCCTTGGGCGGCTGGCTCGGTGCGATTGATCCAAGACTACCGTTTTGGGGCGCGGCCGCACTCAGTCTCATGAACGCCTGTTATGGATTTTTCGTGCTTCCTGAATCCCTACCGCCTGATAAACGGATGCCTTTCAGGTGGGCGCGGGCCAATCCGGTCGGCTCGCTCGTGTTGTTACGCTCCCACCACGAACTCTTTGGCCTCGCAACGGTTGCGTTCTTCGGGTATCTGGCCCATGCGGTGCTCCCGAGTGTGTCGGTTCTGTATATGGGCTATCGCTATGGATGGGGACCAGCGAGCGTGGGGCTCATGATGGCGGGCGTCGGTTTGGCCGCGATGATTGTGCAGGGTGGGTTGATTCGTCCGACCACCGCTCGGTTCGGCGAACGGAGGACGCTCTTGCTCGGGTTGAGTTGTGGAGCGATCGGCTTCTCCGTCTATGGCATCGCACCAGAAGGCTGGATCTTCTGTCTTGGTATTCCCGTGATGGCCTTCTGGGGACTCGCCGGTCCTGCAACCCAATCACTCATGACACGCCACATCAGCAGTTCTGAGCAGGGCCAGCTCCAAGGAGCCATTGCCAGCATCAACGGCATGACCGGCATGATCGGCCCGACCCTCTTCACGCAGACCTTCGCTTTCTTTATCCGATTCGACTCCTCTCTCGGCACTCAGCCCTCAACCCTCAGCACTTCCCTGGATCTTCCCGGCGCGCCATTTATCCTCGCCTCGCTCATGCTCCTTAGCGCCGCCGTGATTGCATGGCGGACGACGAAGGAGGAGGGATAGAATTGGCTGGCCCTCCTGGGTGGGGGATTGGCGCAGCCTGGATTGTAATGAAACGTCAATTACTGTATATACAGTCTGGTGTTTACCTGGGACGTTGCGAAGGCGATTGCCAATTTTGAAAAGCATGGCGTATCGTTCGAGGAAGCGGCAACCGTCTTTGGCGATGCCAATGGGCTTGACTGGGACGACCCTGCGCACTCAGACCAAGAGCGCCGGTTCAAACGACTCGGTCGATCGGTGAGCGAACGGCTTTTGCTCGTGGTATATACCGTACGGAGGGTGGGGCATGAAAAAGAAACATTCCGGATCATCAGTGCGCGGCCGGCGAGCCGGCGGGAACGCCAAGCCTACACCCGACTCGCAGATTGATTTTTCCGACATTCCGGAGTCTACGCCCGAAGAACTGCGACGCGCGCGCCGGGTAGGACGACCGTCCAGCGGAATGGCGAAACAGCTGATTGCCATCCGCCTTTCGCCACGGCTCTTGAGTCAGTTGCGAAAAATGGCTGCCAAACGTAGAAAGCCCTATCAGACGCTCATCCACGAATTATTAGAAAAAGCAGCGGCCCACGCGGCATAGGGTGGTCAGGGGCATCAACGGAGTAAGTGGCCTGATCGGGCCGAAACTTTTCACACAGACCTTCATCTTTTTCATCCGATCCGAATCCGCGCGCAGCATGTCAGGGGAATTTCTAGGGGCGCCATTCATTCTGGCCTCGCTCATCTCGGGAACCGCCGGGTTTCTTTGGCTCAGGTTTTTTGACAACCCCAGGCAGATTGATGGTCAAACAGTTCAATGAACGACCAGCTTGATCCCTCCGTGCATGAATGGGCCAAGTACGAGCGGCTGATTCTCTTCGACGGGGTCTGTAATTGGTGCAACGCCTGGGTAAGTTTTATGATTGCCCATGATCCAGCCGGGCAGTTCAAGTTCGGGACACTCCAGTCCGAGCAGGCGCAACGCATCCTCCATCATCTGCATCTGTCCGCCACGGACTATCAGACCTTCCTCTTGCTGGAAGAGGGCCATGTCTATACCAAGTCCACTGCGGCGTTGAGGGTGATCCGACAGCTCTCTCGGTGGTGGCCCCTATATTACCTCTGTGTGTTGGTCCCGCCTCCCCTCCGTGATGCGGTCTACGATTTTGTGGCCCGTCACCGGTATCAGTGGATGGGCCGAGCGGCCACCTGTCGCGTTCCAACTCAAGCAGAACGTGACCGGTTTGTTTGATCATGACTAGCGGTATGTCGAGGGAGTAGAAGTGGCATGCGCCCTCCAATTATAAAGACTCCCGACCCCTTATATCTGTTGTTCATCTGTAAGGTGTGGGGGATGTACGCGGCAGGTTAAAGAGACCCCTTTGGTCAGCACTGAAGGAGCGATATGTATGAGACGAGGTCTGAACCTGCAAGTCGCCGACGCTTCCATTCGTTTTGCAAAAGGACAAAGTCAAGAACCGACTCCATGAACAGACTCTTGCGATTAGCTCGATTCCGGACGCTTGGTACGCATGGCTCGGTACCAATAGCTGTGCTATAGTTACGCCAGACGCACCGGTAGATTTTGTGCCATGTTTCGTGGCATTTGAAAGAAATGTAAAAGGCTATGCTGCTCACCGTGTGCGCCACACTTCGCATGGGGTGCAGCGTATCTTGTGTCTCGCGTGTCTATCGCGTAGGAGTACCGGTGCGTCACCCTTCATCACCCTAGAAAAGCATGTCGAGGTTGGCCGGTCTAAAGGCGGCAACATCCATCAGCGATTTAGGAACCCTCCTAGCCGAGATTATTCATGACTGATGGTCAGTGGGGCAGCGGCCGCCATTCTGGAGAAGCCAACGACTCGTCTGCCCCTATCGCGAT
>CAKKRK010000023.1 GCA_919902665.1 Nitrospiraceae bacterium | reverse complement strand
CATGCCGTTTGATCAGGCCCTTCGGTTCGCGTCGATTTGGCTGGCGTCTACGTCCTTCATCGGGTTGACGCTCGGAGCCGGTCTTCCGGAATGGCTGGCTGCGTTAACCGGGGCCGCACTGATCCTTGCTCTCTTACGGAACGCAGGGGGCAAGTCTTTGGGGCGACTCGCCACGTATACGCTCATGTCAACCACCGGATGGAATCTTCTAGTGATCGTCGGCTTTCTTGGATTCTGGGTGGATATGTTGTGGGTCTCGGGCGAACTCCTTCCGGCAGGAGTTCACTTTCTTATGATCCTCATGATCATCAAGCTGTTCAACCTCAAGCTTCGTCGTGACTATCTGCATCTCTACGCCATCAGTCTCGTCGCGATTCTGGCTTCCGGATCCCTCACGACGGACCTGTGGTATCTCCCGATCTTCTTGCTCTACCTTGTAGTTGGCGTGTGGACGCTGTTGCTGTTTCAGCTGACGAAACATCCAGAGGAACCCCGCATTCTCACGATGTCGGTCGCCATGCGACCACAACCTCTGGCATCGGTCAGCCAGGTCACGCCACAATTCTTTTGGCTGGCCAACGGGCTTGCACTGGCAACCTTTGGGCTGACGTTGGTGATCTTCTTCACGATTCCTCGGGTCGGCGCCGGGTTCTACCAAAAGGGATTTGGGGAGAACATTCGCACATCGGGATTCTCTGAAACGGTGAACTTAGGAGAGATTGGGCCCATCAAACGAGATCCTAGCGTCGTCATGCGGGTTGAGCTATCCGATAGCCTCCCACAGCAAGCAGGTCGCCTGTATTTACGAGGAGTGGCCTTCGATCAATACGATGGGAAAGCCTGGACGAATCGGCTGAACTACCGGCGGGCGGTGAGCGAAGACGCGGCCGGGACCTTTGTTCTTCGTAGTAGCCGATCTCTTACAACCCCCCGCCTTGGCGACACCATCCGACAGAACATTCTGTTGGAGCCGCTCGACACTCCGGTTCTCTTTGCTGCTCCGTTTATCGAAAGAATCAGTGGAAAGTTCCCGAGCGTCCAGTCTGACCTCACAGGTTCGGTGTATCTCCCGTTCCCCAGTTCGTCACGGATCGAATATTCCGTCCTCTCCAGATCCAACTCGTTGCTACCGGAGGATCTCGGTGCGGAGCCCGGTGTCTACCCTGAATCGGTTATCCGACATTTTCTGCAGATTCCTAGTCAACCCAAGCGGATTGCCGTCCTAGCCAAGGAAATCACGCACACGCAACGCACCATCTATGACAAAGCCACCGCCATCCATTCATTCCTGACGCACAACTTTCGTTATAGCCTTGATGCGCCTCTGGCAGAGCAGGACCAGCCACTGGAAGAGTTTCTCTTTACCCGCAAGACCGGGTATTGCGAACATTACGCCACCGCCATGGTGATCATGCTTCGGACGATCGGAATCCCGGCGCGTCTCGTTACGGGATTTCTTGCTACTGAGTGGAACGAATACGGCAACTACTATGTGGTCAGACAGCAAGACGCTCATGCATGGGTAGAGGTGCATCTACCGCATTCCGGGTGGATTACGATGGACCCAACCCCTCCTTCGATCGAAAGTACCGGCAGCGGGTCTCCCGCATGGCATGCGTTGGGACGAATGTTGGATACCATCAGACTTCAGTGGGGTCGATTTTTCGTGCAGTATAGTGCGGCTGACCAGCTCGCTGTTGTGCAGGAATTGAAGGCGGGGAGTACATCGGCCAGAAGCAAGGCAGTTGATTCCATAAGCACACTCTTCAGCCCGGTCATAGCCATGTTTGGCGGGATGGCGGACTATGCGTCTAAAGAAACGATACAGTCGTTGGCTGCGGTGCTTGTCCTCCCACTGATTGGCCTTGCCGTGCTTCTTTGGCTAGGGATCAGGCGGCCATGGGTCAAGGGGATGATCTCTAAAAAAATGACTCGCGACGAGCAGGTCATTATGCAGCTCTATGGACGAATGATCAGGCATCTCGATCGGAAGGGCATTGCTAAACTTATTGCGATGCCGCCTCTTGAGTTCGTCCGCCTCACTCAGGAGCGGTGGAGCAGTGCCGGTTCAGCGGTTGCGTCAATTACCGAGCTCTATTGCCGATCCCGATTCGGTCAAATCCCACCCACTAGAGAAGAACTGTCACTCGCGGAAGACCAGCTTCGCGACCTGATGACACTCGAGAAACCCTAGCGGATCAGGAAGCAGCTCTCCTTCGTATAGATAGATTATGAGAGCGTCCAGGAGAATAGACGTACGGTGAATCGGCGTGAAATTAAAGATGATCTCGATGGAGCGGGAAAAGGGATTTGAACCCTCGACCCTCGCCTTGGCAAGGCGATGCTCTACCACTGAGCTATTCCCGCTCGCGAGGTTTGAGGTGCGGAGTGTACTGACCTCTCAGGGGTACTGTCAAGCCAGGAACCTATTGAACTCACAGAAAATTATGAGTTACAAATAATAGACCGCTACATATTGGTAACGCATACCGATTCTGCCCAAGTTGTCATAACGAAACCATATGATTTAAAAGGAAACTCAAATAATAAGTGGTGCAGGATGCAGGCTCTAATCGCATGGATGTTTTATGAAAACCGCTACTGCTACTACTCATAAACCATAAAGGATCAAATCACGGTATTTTGAAGTAAAAACATAAAACAATTTGCTTTTCATATGCTTACGCGAAATAAAATGATGAATTTTAAAGGCAACTAAGTATGGCCCGAATATTGCTGAACTTTTTGATTGCAAGAGATGGTTATGCGGTGATATATGCTTCGCGGCTTTCTTTCTAAAGTGCTAATGCTGAGTTATGAGCTTCATGTGTACAACGACTATCAGAAAACCAATAATTGCTGGTTCACATCATCCAGCTGATATGAAAATAAACAGGGAAACTGGGCTCATTCAAGTTCATAAGCGTTGAGGAGGTATCCACAATGTTTTTGTCACGTCGACAATTTTTGAAAGTCTCTGCTGGCACCGTTGCTGCCGCAGCCGTGGCGGACAAAGTTCTGGCATTGACGGCTCTCCAGCCGGTGATCGAAGTTGGTAACCCGCTGGGAGACTATCCGGACCGATCATGGGAACGGGTCTATCATGATCAGTATCGCTACGATTCATCCTTCACGTGGGTCTGCTCCCCCAATGACACGCATGCCTGTCGTGTACGCGCATTCGTTCGCAACGGAGTGGTCATGCGTGTGGAGCAGAATTATGACCACCAAACATATGAAGACTTATACGGCAATCGTGGAACGTTCGCCCACAACCCACGGATGTGCCTAAAAGGGTTTACCTTCCATCGACGTGTGTATGGCCCGTATCGTTTAAAGGGGCCATTGATGCGGAAGGGTTGGAAGCAGTGGATGGATGATGGTTCTCCCGAGCTGACTCCAGAAACCAAGCGCAAGTACAAGTTCGACAGTCGGTTCCTCGACGATATGCTTCGTGTCTCCTGGGATACGGCGTTTACCTATGCGGCGAAGGCGATGATCATCATTGCCACTCGGTACAGCGGTGAAGCTGGAGCGCGGCGTCTTCGCGAGCAGGGGTATGCCCCAGAAATGATCGAGATGATGAAGGGCGCTGGTACCAGATGCTTTAAGCATCGTGCTGGAATGCCAGTCCTCGGTATTATCGGTAAGATGGGCAATACTCGGATGAACGGCGGGATCAATGCCTTACTGGATACCTGGATCCGCAAGGTCAGCCCTGATCAGGCACAGGGCGGTCGCTATTGGTCGAATTACACCTGGCACGGGGATCAAAATCCTTCCCAGCCTTTCTGGTCCGGTGTGCAAGGTTCGGACATCGACCTTGCCGACATGCGCTTCTCAAAGCTGAATACGAGTTGGGGGAAGAACTTCGTCGAGAATAAAATGCCGGAGGCGCACTGGAAGTTGGAGTGTATTGAGCGCGGCGCTCGTGTGGTCGTCATCACACCAGAATACAATCCCACCGCCTACCGTGCCGATTATTGGATGCCTCTACGCCCACAGTCGGACGGTGCAATTTTCTTGGGCGCGATGAAAATAATCGTCGACGAAAACATGCATGACGTCGATTTCTTGAAGCAATTTACCGATGCGCCAATATTGGTGCGTACGGATACATTGCAGTACCTGGATCCGCGTGACGTAGTGGCTGGCTACAAGTTCCCTGATTTCTCGAAGAGCTACTCCGGCCGTATCCAATCCTTGAAGCCTGAACAGGTTGAACGGCTCGGTGGAATGATGGTGTGGGACCATACTAAGAAGCAAGCGGTGCCTCTCCATCGGGAACAGGTGGGATGGCACTATACGAACAGTGGCATCGATGCCGCGCTTACAGGTACCTATCGAGTGAAGCTGCTCAATGGCCGCGAAATTGATGCCATGCCGGTCTGGCAGATGTATATGGTGCATTTCCAAGACTATGACCTGGACACAGTCCATCAGATCTGCCGCACTCCAAAGGATCTCCTTGTACGTTGGGCACGTGACTCTGGCACGATTAAGCCGGCTGCGATCCACAATGGTGAAGGAGTCTGTCACTATTTCCATATGACGGCGAACGGGCGCGCCGCTGCCATGGTACTCATCATCACCGGGAACGTCGGCAAGTTTGGTACCGGTCAGCATACCTGGGCCGGTAACTACAAAGCGGGAGCATGGACGGCGACGCCATGGTCGGGTGCCGGATTATCCGTGCACACGGGCGAGGATCCCTTCAATATTACGTTAGATCCGAATGCTCATGGAAAAGAAATTAAGACCAAGTCTTATTACTATGGCGAAGAAGTCGGTTATTGGAACCATGGGGACACCGCGTTGATCGTCAATACGCCAAAGTATGGACGTAAGGTATTCACCGGCAAGACCCATATGCCGACACCGAGCAAGTTCCGTTGGGTGGTCAATGTCAACGTGCTGAATAATGCCAAACACCATTACGACATGGTGCGTAACGTCGATCCGAATATCGAATGCCTCATCACGCAGGACATCGAAATGACGTCCGACGTCAATCACAACGATATCGCCTTTGCCTGTAATTCCTGGATGGAGTTCACCTATCCAGAAATGACGATTACCGTCTCCAATCCATGGGTTCAAATTTGGAAGGGCGGCATCAGGCCGTTGTATGATACTCGTAACGATTTAGATACCTTTGCAGGCGTAGCCGCCAAGCTGTCAGACATGACCGGCGACAAGCGCATGCGGGACTACTTCGCCATGGTCTACGCGAACCGAGTTGACGTCTATGCTCAGCGCATGCTGGATGCATCGAGCACATTCTATGGGTATTCAGCCGACGTCATGCTGAAGTCGGAAAAAGGCTGGATGGTCATGGTCCGCACGTATCCGCGGCATCCTTTCTGGGAAGAGACGAACGAGTCGAAGCCGATGTGGACCCGTAGCGGACGATACGAGAACTACCGTGTCGAACCCGAGGCCATCGAGTACGGAGAAAACTTTATCTCCCATCGAGAAGGTCCGGAGGCCACACCGTATCTCCCGAACGCCATCTTCACGACGAACCCGTATGTTCGGCCTGACGACTATGGCATTCCAATTACGGCGCAACACCACGATGACAAAACGGTCCGAAATATCAAGTTGTCGTGGCATGAAATCATGCGTCATTCGAATCCTCTGTGGGAGAAGGGGTATCAGTTCTACTGCGTCACCCCAAAAACTCGCCACCGAGTTCACAGTCAGTGGTCAGTGAACGATTGGGTACAGATCTACGAGTCCAACTTCGGCGATCCCTATCGTATGGATAAACGGACGCCAGGGGTCGGCGAACACCAGATTCATATCAACCCTCAAGCGGCCAAAGACCGTGGGATCAACGACGGCGACTATGTGTATGTCGATGGGAACCCGGTGGACCGCCCCTACCGCGGATGGAAGCCGAGTGATCCTTACTACAAGGTCGCGCGGTTGATGATTCGCGCCAAGTACAACCCAGCCTATCCGTACCATGTGACGATGGCCAAGCATGCGCCCTATGTCTCAACCGCAAAGTCCGTCAAGGGCCATGAAACAAGACCGGATGGTCGGGCGATCGCGATCGATACCGGATATCAATCTAATTTCCGGTACGGTGCCCAACAGTCGTTTACCAGGAATTGGTTGATGCCCATGCACCAGACCGATTCGCTGCCTGGCAAACACGCGATTGCCTGGAAATTCAAATGGGGGTATCAAGTCGATCACCATGCGATCAACACGGTGCCGAAGGAATGTCTCATCCGCATCACTAAGGCCGAAGACGGTGGCATCGGCGCCCGTGGTCCGTGGGAACCAGTTCGGACCGGGTTCACGCCGGGTCAAGAGAACGAGTTCATGATCAAATGGCTTAAGGGCGAACATATTAAAATTAAGGTGTAAACCAGGACACACGATAGAGCGTGTGAGGCTCGACCGTGATTGTACAGGGCCTCATGCGGGGAACGTCGAACATAGAACGGAGGACGTAATGCCTGAAGTCTATAATTGGCAGCTTGGACGTAAGATGTTGTATCCATACGAGGAACGGCATCCGAAGTGGCAGTTTGCCTTTGTCTTCAATATCAATCGGTGTTTGGCCTGTCAGACCTGCAGCATGGCCGATAAGTCGACCTGGCTCTTCTCGAAAGGCCAGGAATATATGTGGTGGAACAACGTGGAAACCAAGCCGTATGGGGGGTATCCACAGTTCTATGACGTGAAAATCACGCAGCTGATTGAACAGGTCAATCCGGGCGGCCAAGTCTGGAACGTCCGCGTGGGGCGGAAACATCATGCCCCCTACGGCGTCTTTGAAGGGATGACCATTTTCGATGCGGGAGCTAAAGTAGGCCAGGCCGCCATTGGCTATATTCCAACGGATCAGGAATGGCGCTTCGTCAATATCTATGAAGACACCGCCACCTCGATGCGTGCCCTAGTTGAAGGCATCGACAAGACCGGCTTCTCACGGGATGAACCCTGGAAAATGACCGGGAGCAGCCTTCCTGAACACGAGACCTTCTTCTTCTATCTCCAGCGTATTTGTAATCACTGCACCTATCCAGGCTGCTTGGCGGCCTGCCCTCGGAAGGCGATTTACAAGAGGCCGGAGGATGGCATCGTCCTCATCGATCAGAACCGGTGCCGGGGCTACAAAAAGTGTGTCGAGCAATGCCCCTATAAGAAGCCTATGTATCGGGGGACGACCCGCGTCAGTGAGAAGTGTATTGCTTGTTATCCGCGTATCGAAGGGAAAGACCCTCTGACCGGCGGCGAGCCGATGGAGACGCGCTGTATGGCAGCCTGTGTCGGAAAGATTCGCATGCAGAGCTTGATGCGGATCGGAGAGGATGGGCTGTGGGCGGAAGATCGGTGGCATCCGCTGTACTATGCGATTCGCGTGGAGCAAGTCGCCTTGCCGCTATATCCGCAATGGGGCACCGAACCTAATGGGTTCTACATTCCCCCCCGGCATTCCCCACGGGGCTATGCCCGGCAGATGTTTGGTCCCGGCGTGGACAATGCCATTGAAAAATACTTGGTCCCCAGCCGCGAACTGTTGGCCGTGCTCCAGCTTTGGCGGGCCAGTCAGCAGATTGTGTTCCGCTACGATGTCATCCCTGGGCCAAAAGTATTTGAAACCCAGATCCACGGGAAGCGGTTTGAGATGTACAACGACACTGTCTTGGGCTTTAATAAGTCGGGGAAAGAAGTGGCCCGGATTCAGGTCGAAGAGCCGATCTACATCCGGCCAGCTGAGCGCGTAACCTGGCTATGATCTGACACGGTCACTGTGTTCGAATGGGGGCGGGGTCATTCTGTGGCTCCGCCCCTGTTTGTTTGAGGAAGATAGCGCTCTAGCATTGATCTGGACAATCACTTCCTAATTATTTTTCAAGGACGTTTGTGTATCGAGATTTTCCAGCCTCCTTTCTCTCACGTCAAAGTCCACGTAAGTGACCAGCCCAATACCTACATACCGCTCTCAACAAAACTAGAGCCAAACCATCTCCCCTCTATCGGTCTTTTGGCTCACGAGCACTGCTCCTTCTGCACGCTTGACGAGACAGACCGTGTCCAGTACAGTTTTGTATCATGGTGTCCTTGCTATTGGATTTGGGAGTACTCTGGGCGTGACATCACATCAGCAGCAAGCAGTTCCCTTTGCTGCCCAGTCCATACCATTTGATGAGTTTCTCGCTTCCGGTAAACTCCCAGATGGCTATCTGAATAGCGAATATGTCGCTCAGCAGTTCGTTGAGCGCCTTGTTCATTATATTCTCAGTGTTCCAGCCGGCAGTTATTCCATGTCTCAGCTGAGCCAACTTCTGGAGCAGCTTGATCCACGCGCGCAGGTCTTTTTCTTCAAACGGCTGAAGGAAACCAGCCCGGACTGCTTAAAAGATTTTGCATCTCTCTACTATGGCTTCATGAACGAGTTCCATTCGCTCCTATTCACCTAAGCGACAACAAAAAATACTCCTTGTCGGCACTCCAATCTCATGTATAATTACGGCTCATCCAAAGGAGAAGGAGTATTATGCTTCCATCGTTACAAAGGGCCGTCACCAGCTTCTACAATTTGATTTACGAAGCCCAGGCGTTTGCCACTGCAATGGCACGAATCGATACTGCGGAGCAGGAGCATTACGCTGGACGTATTGAAGGCCTCAATTGGGTCCTCGACCGCTGTCAGGAACTAGAAGACATGGACACCAACCTGACGCCAACGTCCCTCCAGCGTATTCTGGGGGAAGTCAAGTCAGATTTGGAACATGAGCTATCCGTCCAGCGAAGAGAAAAAGGACGGCGCGCCGATGGGCGGGAAGAAGCCCTCAATTTCGTTGCGGATTATCTTTCAAGCCTCATCACAGCAACCGAAATCGAGTCTGCTAAAACCACCGTCTAACAGGGTCTTCTCAAGCAACAGGGGGCCTGTCTCGCCTCACGCAGCAGAGGCAGGCCCCCCTTCTTCAGCCAACTTCTGGCCTCAGAAGAGTTACTCACAATCCACCAGATCGCTGTATTGTCCCATGAGGCCGGACCACGCTAGCCTACCCGTTTCATCTGACTCGGAGCACACTCATTCAGTCTAATGTCAACTCACAGGGTCAAACGCACGTCCTAAAACGGTAACTCTTCAACCTACAGTCCTCGAGTTGTTGGATTGATCGCCTCAGCCGAGGATGGCTTTCATGAGCTTAGCGGGCAGATCATCAGTCTGATCCAGATCGAAATTGAGTAACCCTGTCAACCCAATTTAGAAATGTCCTCTTTCTCCCAACGTAGAAATGTCCGGT
>CAKKRK010000022.1 GCA_919902665.1 Nitrospiraceae bacterium | reverse complement strand
CATGCGTTGGATCTTGAAGAGGCGGTCCCGCAGCCGGGCCGCTTCTTCGAATTCCTCGCGCTCGGCCGCTATTCCCATGCGGGTACGGAGATCGTCCAGTAACTCATGATCCCGGCCCTCCAGAAACTGGCGGACCTGTTTGACGATCTGATGGTACTCTTCCTTCGACTGATTGCCAGTACAGGGTGCCATGCACCGCTTGATCTCAAACTCGATGCAGGCACGGTCAGCGGTCCCGTCGATGTCAATCGTGCACGTAGCGAGAGGGAAGACGTGTTTGATGACTTTCAATGTCTCCCGGAGCGCGTTCGCCGGGGTATAGGGGCCATAGTAGAGGGCTCCATCTTTTTGCACGCGGCGCACAATCGAGAGGCGGGGAAAATCATCTTTGATGGGCAGCCGCACATAGGGATACTGCTTGTCGTCCCGCAACACGATGTTGAAGCGGGGTTTGTGGCGTTTGACTAGGTTGCTCTCAAGAATCAGAGCTTCGAGCTCTGATCGGGTCACCATCGTCTCTAGGTCGGTGATGTGGCTGACGAGAAGACTGGTCTTGAGGCTATGGTCAGTCCCTTTCTGGAAATAGGATCGGACGCGATCGGCGAGCACCGCGGCTTTTCCGATGTATATGATTTCTCCTTGCTCGTTCTTGAACAGGTAGACGCCGGGGCTGCCGGGCAGATGGGCAAGTTTGGACTGGAGCACGTCGATCGTCATGCGTTAATCGTCATGTATCATCGTAAGAATACCAGGAGTAGGCCGGACCCTTCCGTCGATTGGCTATATCGATCGATGGTTCGCTATTTCAATCCCCGGATAAACGACGGGCTTACTGTCCCTCGCGCGACTTCGGCTACCGGCCCTTTCATGGTCAGACTGAAGTCCGGAGCCACATCAATGTTCAGCACTCCCCCTGGCATCTTGACGGTGACGGGGCTCCTCACGAGTCCTAAGCGAACCGCTGCACTGGCCGCCGCACAGGAGGACGAGCCGGAGGCCTGCGTCTCTCCGGCGCCACGTTCCCAAATCAGAATGAAGACTTCGTTACGTCCGGTTGGAACGACGAGCTGCACGTTCGTCCGTTTAGGAAACAGCTTGTGGTGTTCAAGGGCTGGCCCAAACGCCAAGAGTTCGTCCCGTGACCAAGATTCTCCGGCTGGTTTGAAGACGACACAATGGGGATTGCCGACGCTCACGCCGGTAAAAATCAACGAGCGGCCTCCAGCTTCGATCGGCTGCTGAATCAACTCGGGCACGTTCAGTGAACAGGGGAGCGCATCTGGCTTGAACGTGGCGATCCCCATCTCGACCGTCGCAGCGGCAGCATCGCCATGCCGGTCTATCTGCAGGTCAATACTGACCAGCCCGCCCTTTGTCTCGACTGTGAAGCGCTTCTTCTTTGTTTTGCCGGTCGCGTGGAGATAACGCGCGAAGATTCTGAGGCCGTTCCCTGATTTTTCTGCCTCACTGCCGTCCGGGTTGAAAATGCGCAGCCCGAAATCGGCCTTCTTCGACGGAACCAACGACAAAATCCCGTCGCTGCCGAGCCCCCAGTTCCGATCGCAAATCGCTTTGATGGTCTTTGGCGTCAGCTTGAACGTCAGGTCTTTGGGATCCATCACAAGATAATCGTTGCCAAGCCCATGTCCTCGGAAAAACCCGTTCTTCATCTCAGCGGTCCTCCTGATTCAGAAAATTCACGCGGTATGTTGATGAGAAGAAGGTACTTCGGAGGGAGTCACATCGTCAATGTGCGTGGAGCGTGAAAGTGAGGAGTTTGTATTTGTTGGAAGCTAGGAGCCTGTCCGAGTAATGCGCGACGTTTGACTGGACAACCAGCACGCGAT
>CAKKRK010000021.1 GCA_919902665.1 Nitrospiraceae bacterium | reverse complement strand
ATCTCGGTCGGTGCCGCGGCCTGAGCCGAGACCTGTCCGAGTGGGGGGAACATGACGGTGGACTTTTGTTCTCCATGGATCTGGTGGTTATGGATGATCCATTGCCAGGTTCCGCACAGTCGAGCCCGGCCTTTCGCCTGCCGGATACGTTCCTTCCACCCATAGATGTCCCACCACGCGGCGGTCGCCTTTTGACTGGCTTCAAGCGCGGTACGGTTCGCAGCGAGTAACAGCTCCGTATTCTTGGGCGGGACTGTGGCTTGAGATGATCCTGTTCTTTGGTCTGTCTGGATGAGACGGAACAGGTCGGAGAGTGAAGTGACCTTGCTGCGGCTCGTTACCCAATCTTGTCGTGTCGCGTGAAGCGAGGTGTTGGTCGTGGAAGGCGTTTCCTCATGGCCGATGGAATCAGCAAACTGCCAGACGGCCATGGCTGCCATCAGTTCAGAGATGGATTGGGACAACTCAGCCAGGCGCAACTCTTTGACCAACTTGCTTGATAGTCGTTTGGCTCCGACGGCCCCTGCCGCATCGTTGAGACCAAGAGCAGGACCGATTGTTGAGGTAAATAGCGCTTGGGCACTCACATCCGAATCGATTGCCGCGAGTTGGTTCCCGCTTTTTGAGATCATCTGAGAGAGCAGCATCGGCGACGCGTCTTCCGCTCGGACCGGAGGGGACGACAGGAGGATGGAAATCGCCATGAGGATTGCAAGGAGCCCGACTGTGGCATCCCGACGTATGCTGAGCTCTCGTCGACGACGAGATGGGCCGGCGAGAATTGAGTGTGCGTGAGTTTGGTTGCAAGGAGGCGGTGTGCTGTGGGTCATGTTCCTTGGAAGCAAGACTTTAAGAACATCGCGGTTCGTTCCCAGGCGAGGGCCGAATCGTTTGGATCATAGGAGGTTGGCTTCATCTCGTTGCAAAAGGCGTGGGCCGCCTCAGGGTAGCGATGAATCTCGACGCGCTTGGCATATTCGGCGGCGGCGCTGCGCAGTTGCTCGACGTCGTCCTGCGTTGCCCAGGTGTCCTTCCCTGCCTGGTGATAGAGCACCGATGAAAAGAGGTTTTTCATCAGCTCTTTGGGCGTGACCGGCTTGCCGTAGTAGGAGACGGCTGCCCGCAGCCGTTTTCGATGGCAGGCAAAACGGAGCGCATAGGATCCGCCCATCCCGTAGCCAACGACCCCATGAATGTTTTTCTTCACGAAGTGGGTTGTATTCAGGTATTCACAGCAGGAATTGATATCGGTGATGACATGCGCGTCGTTCTGACGTTCCTGCAGCGCGGCTGCCACGTCATCGTTGGCGGTTACCATTCCTCCCAACCGGCCGTAGAGATTGGGAATGATCACCGCATACCCTTCACGGGCCAGCTGAGCGCCCACATCCTTCATCTGTCCAGTTAATCCCCACCAATCATGCAACAGGACAAGCCCTGGATAGGTCCCCGGTTGTTGCGGCCAGAAGAGCAACGAATCGATTTGGTGTTCCTTCGGCATTCTGCTCTTGAAGTAGGGATCCACCATCTGATCGGTGTGCGTGGGAATCGGTACGCCGCTTGGAAAGCGGGCTGTTCCTGTTCCGATCTGTTCTAATGTAAACGGTGTGACGTGAGTGGTGGACATGGTTGGAATGTGTTATCGGAGCGGCTTTGTTCTCAACATGATCGTACTATATGAAGCCCCTTCCGGGAATGTCAAATGAGTGTCATTGACGGATGTGACTCGCCGTTTTACAGTGATGGTCTTGTGAGGTTACGTGAATAAGGATCGTATCGGTGTAGGATTGATCGGTGTGGGTCGGCATGGGATGCGCTATGCCCGACACATCATGCAGGATCTGCCCACCGCTTGTCTCAGGGCCATCTGCCGGCAGCATCCCGAACAGGGGCTTGATCTTCCCGGAGCCTCCTCGGTCACAGTGTACAAGGAGCCTCAGTCGCTGATTGCCGATCCCCTGGTCGACGTGGTTCTTGTCGTCACGCCGCCAATCTATTCACTGGATATCTGTCGGATGGCGGTCCTGGCCCGCAAGCCCCTCTTGATCGAAAAACCGCTGGCTACCACTGCAGCCGATGCTCAGGCGATGGTCGTCCTGGCTCGTGAGGCGGAGGTGCCGTTGATGACGGCGCAGACCCTCCGGTTCGACCACACGATTCAGCAGATGAAGACCCTGCGGCATCGGATCGGGCGGTCGGAACGATTGGACTTAATCAGCCGGATCGAGCTCAAACCAACGGCTCCTGACCATGCCGATGGCTATGGCAAGCGGGGAGCCATATTGGAAATCGGAGTGCATATGCTCGACCTGGTCCGATTTCTGACCGGGGAAGAAGTATCAGAAGTGCGTTGTACGATGGACATTCTCCCGTCTGCCGGGCCGGAAGCCTCAGCCTCCGTTGACCTCACTACTAGGGGAGGAACGGTATGCCGGATCGACATCGCACGGGTAGCGGCGGGGCGTGTCGGGCGCGCAGTATGGAGCGGTTCGCAGGGGCGACTGGAAGCCGATTGGGGCCAGCGTCGGCTCCACTGCGTTGACCAAGCCGGTACAACCGACTTCGATCTCCCTCCAGCCCAGACGGTCCTTGCCACCCTTACGGCGTTTTTGCAGGCCGTGAACGACGAGACACCAATGCCCATCACGGGCGAAGATGGGTTCCGTGCAGTGGAAATTGCCGAAGCCTGTTACCGCTCAGCGCAAGACGCTGGTGCGCCGGTCACCCTGCCTATTCTCCCGTCTCATTCCGCGACGATGTGAGTATCGGTTTCTTCGACGCCGTCGACTGAATGGATCTTGGTGATGACGACGTCGGACAGCGCGCGTTCATCCTGGACGCTGATAAAGAGGAAAATATCTGGACGGCCGAAACAAGAATGAGCTTGTTCGACTCCGGGCATGCGCTTCAGCGTGGCGACGACATCTTTGGTTTTTCCCGCTTTGACCTTGATGAGAATGTAGGCTCTCGTTGCCATGTGTTCCTCCTTCTAAATTAGGTGTGCGATATGAGCTAGAAACCAGAAATCTGAAACTTGCAAGGCCTATCGTCCCCCCGCTCCCGGCATAGCGTTCCGTCGGGAGGTGTAGATCTCTTCAAACGTGTTTCCACGCGCGGCAAGTGCCGATCGGCTATCTTTTACGAGCTGCATGAGTCGCGTGAAATCATCGACGGACAGGTTGAACTGTCTTAGTCCGGTTGTCAGTTGCTGTCGTTCTTCGACCGTTGTCGGCAGGTCCGCGTCCGCGAGAGCCTCCAGCATGTCTGCGGTCCATCCGCTTGAGCGAAATCGTTCCAGGACTGTTGATGTATTCTCGCCGTGCTTGGCGGTCACGGCACGGTGCGCAAAATCCTGCAACCCCCCATCCGTGCTTGTGGCGAAAGCGGATTGCAGCTGAATGACGGACTGAATGATCCGATCCGCTTCTCGGCTGCCCTCAGGCGGAAGCACCTGCGCCTGTTCCAGTGTTGCGAGAACAGCCATGGCCGATCCGACATATGGGGATGCGCGCTTTGCCTGCTGCGTCGGAATTGCAGGGGATTGGTGTTCCGCAAAAGCTGAAGCCTGTTCCGTTGGGAAGGACAAGAGTACGAGGCTGACGGCCATGATCAGGCGAACCAGCCAGGTGGATGGTGATCGAATTGAAGGGACCGTTCCCTGGGGGGAGTACCTGAAACGCATAGGCGGATTATGACAGAGTCGGTAGGAGCGGTGATAGAGAAGACTTGGCAGTCGACCCTCTATTGAAAGATCCGTAGGGACTTCCTATAATTACTAGGTTTGGCTGCGGTCCTTACAGAAAGGCAGTGTGGTCATGCTCGCCAAGGTGAGGAGCGCGGCACTCGTCGGGCTCGATGCGCATCTGGTGGATGTCGAGGTCGATATCTCCGGTGGCCTTCCGCAATTCTCGGTCGTTGGCCTGCCGGATGCCACGGTCAAGGAAAGTCGTGACCGCGTGCGTTCTGCGCTGAAGAACACCGGGTTTCACTTTCCTGCCAAACGGATTACTGTCAATCTCGCACCCGCCGGAGTCAAGAAAGAAGGATCGGGACTTGATCTTGCGATCGCCGTTGGGATTCTCGTCGCCGAAGAGGTGATCCCACAGTCGATGGTGGACAAGCGGGTTCTGGTCGGAGAACTTTCGTTGGACGGCCGTGTGAGACCGATCATGGGCGCGCTCTCGTTTGCGCTCGCCTGCCGGGCCGGATATGACCTGCTGCTGCCGGCTGACAATGGTGCTGAAGCTGCACTGGTGGGCGGTATCAGCGCCTATCCACTCCATAGCCTCCCTGAAGCGGTGGAGTTTCTAAAGGGAAATCAAACCATTGTGCCGAGCTGTTCGAACCATGCGTTGCTGGAGTCTGCCAGGACGGCAGAGGACGAGGACTATACCGACGTCCGTGGGCAGGACCATGCCAAGCGGGCACTGGAAGTGGCTGCGTCGGGTGGACACAATGTGCTGATGGTCGGTCCCCCAGGTTCAGGCAAGACGATGTTGGCGCGCCGACTCCCTTCGATTCTTCCGCTGCTGGAATCGGAAGAGGCCATTGAAACGACCCGTATTCACAGCGTCGCCGGGCAACTGGCTCCGGACCGGCCGTTGCTGACGGTGCGGCCCTTCCGCGCTCCTCATCACAGCATCTCCGATGCCGGTCTTGTCGGAGGAGGCACCGTTCCGAAGCCCGGGGAAGTCTCACTTGCGCATAACGGCGTACTGTTTCTGGACGAGTCTCCTGAGTTCAAACGGGGTGTGCTCGAGGGATTGCGGCAACCGTTGGAAGATGGACATATGGTCCTGACCAGAGCCAGCGGAACCCTGAAATATCCGGCTCGGTTCATGCTGATTGCCGCAATGAATCCTTGTCCCTGCGGATATTTTGGAGATCGAACCAGACCTTGTATTTGTACCGTCACTCAAATTCGCCGGTATCGCGCGAAACTGTCCGGGCCGCTGCTGGATCGGCTGGATATCCATCTGGATGTACCGCCGGTTCCCGTGCGAGAGCTCCGTACCGAACTACCGGCATCAGAGGGATCAGCTGCAATCCGAGCGCGTGTCGTCGCAGCGCGAGAACGTCAGCGACGACGGTACCGATCCGACGGAATTTATACGAATGCACAGTTGAAGCCGCGGATGATAAAGCGGTATTGTGGGCTCGATCAGCCCGCTCAGGAATTGCTGGAGCAGGCGATGGCGAGGCTGCGGCTGTCGGCGCGAGCGCATGGCCGTATCCTGCGTGTTGCACGCACGATTGCCGACTTGGCCGACTCGGAGAGGATTGAGACCGTGCATATCGCGGAAGCCATTCAATACCGTTCATTTGACCGCAATCCTGACCTGTGAGGTTTCGGTGACGTCGACGAAAGTCTTTCTGTGGTGGTTTGTGGTGGGTGCGACGATGGCGTTGGCCGTCATCATGGTGCAAGGGGGCGTTAGGGAAGTGATGCAGGCTCAGGGGTCTGTGTGGGAGCTGAAACTGGTTGAGTTGCTGACCACCATCATGGGCGGTGGGTTGTTGGGGGGCTGTATTGCGTTGATTCTCGATCGAATCAAAAAGTCCTAATTCTCTGTAGATCCGAACATGTGCTGAGTATTCACATACCTCCAGCTCTCTGTGCTTCAAATCAATATGGATATTGAAATAGGCTCCAATCTCTACAAGAATTCAAATGGCACCATCGAAGTCGAGGGTGTGCCGCAAATCCAAGTCGCCCGCCACCCCTCAACGGGGATACTGTTGGTGAACTTTGCGCTGTTTGACTTGAATGGCCGGATGCTGGCCAAGGTGGTGGACAGCACCATGATGTTCAACGAACGGCGCGCCTATGAATTGACGAAGACGGATAAGAGTGTGTCAATGAAGGAAGCCGAGTCCGGCAAGATTCTTCTCCAGTTCGAGGTGAAGGCTCCCGATATAGTATCTTTTTCACGCGGGGAATTTCACACGATGAAAGGCCACCTCTTCCACGTATCGCCGACGGAGTGGAAGCTTGAGAAGCAGCAGAAGAGCGGACTCATGCATGATGCCAAAGGGGGTGCGGTCTCAATCGGCTAGGTTGAGGATGCTGCAAACGCCCCCGGCGTCGTTCTCTCCTCGCTCAAGGCCTCAACGTACCAACATCGTGCAGCCGGCTTTTCGCTCGCTGCGGGCCTTGCCCGGTGAAAGGCGCGTCTTGGCGCGCCGGGGTTGGGCGGGTGAGACGGTGAGCTCTTTCAACATCCTCAGGGCCCCCACAGCGCACGTTCGTTTCTTAGGGGTTGGCCTGTGATGCTACGATCGGCACCACGACAAGGGTCCCGTTTTTCACATCAACTGACACGGTATCCCCATCCCGCAACTCGCCTTTGACTAGCAACTTCGCGATCGGTGTTTCTAATTCTTGCTGAATGAGCCGTTTCAGCGGTCGGGCTCCGTAGACCGGATCATAGCCACGTTCTCCCAGGTGCTTGAGCGCGGACGGGCTGATTGCCAGGGGAATCCGCCGCTCGGCCAATCGGTTGCGGAGACGGTCCAGCTGAATCTCCACGATCTTGATCAAGTGTTCGGTGCCGAGTGGATGGAAGACCACGAGTTCATCCACCCGGTTCAAGAACTCCGGGCGAAAATGTTGCCGCAGCTCGCCCATCACAACCGTTCTCACTTGCTCATGGGACGCGCCGCGTTGCTGCGCTTCGAGGATATGGGGGCTGCCGATGTTGGAGGTCATGATCAACACCGTGTTCTTAAAATCGACCGTGCGGCCTTGCGAATCGGTCAGTCGCCCATCATCCAGCACTTGCAACAAGACATTGAAGACATCGTGGTGCGCTTTCTCGATTTCATCGAATAGGATCACCGAGAATGGGCGCCGCCGAACGGCTTCGGTGAGCTGGCCACCTTCTTCGTACCCGATATAGCCGGGAGGCGCGCCGATGAGGCGGGCGACCGTGTGCTTTTCCATATACTCAGACATGTCGATTCTGACCAGATTCCCTTCGTCGTCGAACAGAATGGTCGCCAGCGCACGGGCCAATTCGGTCTTGCCGACACCGGTGGGGCCTAGGAACAGAAAAGAGCCGATCGGGCGATTGGGATCCTTGATGCCCGATCGCGCACGCAGCACGGCATCTGCGACGGCTCGGACTCCTTCCTCTTGTCCGACCACCCGTTGATGCAGCAATTCTTCGAGTTTCAACAGTTTATCGGTTTCTCCTTCGAGTAGACGAGAGACCGGAACACCGGTCCACCGGCTGACCACGGCGGCAATCTCGTCTTCATCGACCTCTTCCTTCAGTAGCCGTGTTTCATCCTGCTTCTTTCCCAAGTGCTGCTGTTCCAGCTCCAGTTCTCGTTCTAACCGAGGCAGTTCTCCGTACCGAAGTTCCGCCACGCGATTGAGGTCGTAGGCCCGCTCGGCCTGCTCGATCTTGAGCTTGATGTCCTCGATCGCCTCACGTGTTTTACGGAGCCGGGAGACGGAGGCCTTTTCTGATTCCCACCTAGTTTTCAGGGTCTGTAAGTCGCGTTGCTTTTCGCTCAGCTCCGTTTCGAGAGCGGTCAACCGGGCGGCACTGGCCGGATCCTTCTCTTTCCTCAACGCTTCCCGTTCAATTTCCAGCTGGAGTACCTTGCGTGACACTTCGTCCAGCTCCGCTGGAAGGCTGTCGATCTCGGTTCTAAGACGAGCGGCTGCTTCATCGACCAGGTCGATTGCTTTATCCGGAAGAAACCGATCTGAGATGTATCGATGCGACAACTTCGCTGCGGCGACGAGCGCGCTATCCTTGATCCGCACGCCATGGTGGACTTCGTACCGTTCTTTGAGGCCGCGCAAAATGGAAATGGTGTTCTCCACGGATGGCTGGTCGACCAGGACTGTCTGAAAGCGACGTTCCAACGCGGCATCTTTTTCGATGTGTTTTCGGTATTCGTCGAGCGTCGTAGCACCGATCAGGTGCAGCTCACCCCGTGCGAGCATCGGCTTCAGCAGGTTGGCTGCATCCATCGCCCCTTCGGCCGCTCCGGCCCCGACAACCGTATGTAATTCATCGATAAACAGGAGAATTTGACCTTGAGACGATTGAATTTCCTTCAATACGGCCTTGAGCCGTTCCTCGAACTCGCCGCGAAACTTGGCACCGGCGATGAGCGATCCCATGTCCAACGCGAAGAGCTTCTTCTGTTTAAGACTTTCTGGAACATCGCCTTTGACGATACGAATCGCCAGTCCCTCCACGATCGCGGTTTTCCCGACTCCCGGTTCGCCGATGAGCACGGGGTTGTTCTTTGTGCGGCGGGAGAGAATTTGAATCACTCGCCGGATTTCGTCGTCTCGCCCGATGACGGGATCAAGCTTGCCTTGCCCGGCTAATTGAGTCAGATCGCGCCCGTATTTCACCAGCGACTGGTAGGTGCTTTCCGGGTCCTGACTGGTGACACGCTGATTGCCGCGCACCTGCTGCAATCCGGACAGGAGGCGGTCTCGGGTGAGTCCCAATTTCTTGAGCACTCCTCCTTCCTGAACCATGGCTAATAACATATGCTCGACGCTGAGAAAGTCATCCTTGAGCGATTTCTGTTCGTCCTCTGCGTGGGCTAAGACCTGGTTGAGGCGGGTGGCCACATGTATTTGACCAGGCGAGGCGCCGGCGCCTTGTACCTGGGGCAGCTTGGCTAAGGCCTGTTCGACTGCTTGTCGGACAGCAGACAGAGCGAGACCGGCGCTTTCGAGCAGCGCTGAAGTCGTTCCGCCTTCCTGATCGAGCAGTGCCAACAGCACGTGTTCTACGTCGATGCCCTGATGACTTCGACGCTGCGCATGCCCAGAGGCAGACTGTAAGGCCTCCTGCAGCTTGATGGTCATTCGATTCATATCCATGACGATTCACCTGTAAAAAGGTACTCAGACATGCTTGCTGAATTATGTGATAATCATCGGGCGGGGTAAGTCAACTACGATTATATTTCCTGCAGGCCACGCGACTAGTTCTTGACGTCTTGGGTAATCCCGATTAGGGTACGCACCGGCATGGTCAGCCTCGTGTCAGCTACGCTGCAACTCTATCGACAAGTCTTGTCTCTGACGGGACGTTCGCTCATCCGAAGTTGGGTGACGATGGTCGCGCTCATGGTATTTGCCCTGCTGTTTGTGGGGGTATCGAGGATCGCCGCTCCGCTGGGGTTCGCCGGCGGGTTTATTCTGGGCATCGTGAATGCCTTGCTGGTTGGCGCGACGCTCCGGTTGATTGAGCAGTCTCTGAGTGCCGCGAGGACCATTCAGTTCACGGATGTGACGGAAAGTTTTGGGCATTATTTTTGGGATGTCATCGGCGTCGGGTTCGTGTTGTGGATTCCGACAATGCTGCTCGATATGGGCATGCAAGCCAATCCGTACGGCCAATTTCTTTCGTCCGCGTTTCTGCTCCTGGTGTTTATCCTGCTGAACCCGGCCCCGGAAGTGATCTATCAAGTCCGACACGATTCATCCCTTGAGGTCCTGAAGACGTCCTATCAATTCATTCTGGAACATTGGGTTGAGTGGTTTCTCCCATTCGCGATTCTTATTTTGCCGGTGGTGCTTTCTCCCAGCGGCCTGCTGGAGTTTTTTTCGTTGTCCGATCGTGTCGGTCGAGGAGCCGGTCTCGACTTCTTCCAGATTCTGCTGCTCCCATTCACCGCGATCGGGGGGTGGTTGGCCTATGTCGGATTTGATTCCGAAGGACAAGGGATCGTGTTACTCCTCCTCACCCCACCAATGGCCATGGTTATCCTATTGTTTCGCGGCCATCTTTTTGCTTTGCTCCATGGGTCTTCCAGGCGGCAACGTCTTTTTTCTCGCCAGTTTGATACGAGGCCATAGGGCCTGAAGTCACGATAGGGCGTCATCGAGAGGTGTTTCATGGCATTGGTTCCTGTACCAACTTGAGGCACTTCTTGGACTATTGATGGTTCTTGGCTTGTGATTCTGAACTGAAATAGTGTATGGATTAACCTACGCTTGAGTTCTGTTCCTTCACGATGTGGTCAGGACACGGTACGGATTCATGCAACTTTCTATCTTTTGGCGGTTGGTCATCACGTCTCTCATCATTATTACGGTCATGGGAGGAGTCAATATTTATGCGCTCTTTCAGCTTCGGCAGTTAACGGCAATGAGCACGCAGATGGCGTCCTACCATTATCCAGCTGCCGAATCCGCGAAGAGACTGTTGGGATCGCTCTATGCCCAACTCAACAGCGAAAAGAAATACCATGCGACGAGAGATCGCACCTTTCTGACGAATCTGACCGAAGAGGTGGATGAGTTTCAGCGCAGTCTTCAGTTGCTGCGAGGGCAGGAAAGCTCTTCTCAGGGGTTGACGCTGCTGCAACAGACAGATGAATTGCTCAAGGAGCGGTTGAAGCTTTTCCAGAATGAATTCGAGACCACCAAGAAGAAGATTCGTCAGACCACTCCGGAGTATGAACACCGACGTGATGATCTGATGGATCGGATGTCCGCCTCGATTCAGGGCTATATCGATCTACACGAGGCTCGAGTGAGTGTCGGGGTGACGGAATCTCGAGCCAGCGCCGCCCAAGCAGAGGCTGTTACGGAGCAATTAGTCCTCGTGGCGTTGGTGTTTGGGGTGGGACTTGCCGGTATCGCCAGCTATACGATTTTGCGTCCATTGCGACAGCTGCAAGGGCATATTAAACAGATTGGGCAAGGCAATTTGGGGGCGTCCCTTCAGATCAAAGCTCCTGCGGAGTTACGGGAGTTAGTCGATAGTGTCAATTGGATGGGCAGGAAGTTGCAGGAAATAGACGATATGAAAACGGAGTTTTTGGCGCACGTGTCTCACGAATTGCGTACCCCAATGGCCTCGATTCAAGAAGGCACGCATCTCCTGCTCGATGAGATTCCAGGTCCGCTCGTCCAGGAGCAACGAACCACCCTTCGGATTATGGCCGACAGCAGTCGGCGGCTGATCCATCTGATTTCCACGATTCTGGATTTGTCAAAAATGGAAGCAGGGATGATGGAATACCGCATCGTCCCGGTGGATTTCCAACGAATCGGGGAAGTCTCCATCAACAAGGTTCGTCTTTTGGCGGACTCCAAACATGTGCAGCTGGTGCTGGAAAATATCGGAGAGCGTTCCTGGGTCAAGGCAGATGCATCTCGTCTCGAACAGGTGCTCGACAACTTGCTGTCAAACGCTCTGAAATTCAGCCCTGAGGGTGGTGTGGTAAAGGTGCAGGTGAAACCCGACCTCCAAGCCGGAGTGCTTGAGGTGACCGTTTCGGATACGGGGCCCGGGATCGCTCCAGAAGATCTCCCACATATTTTTGAACGGTTTTATCAAGGTCGCACGAAAGGGAAGCATACGGCGGGGAGTGGGTTGGGCTTGGCATTGGTGAAGAAGGTCGTTGAGGCCCATGGCGGAAGAATTTGGATCGAAAGTGAGAAAGGTAAGGGGGTGACTGTACGGTTTATCCTACGGTTAGCAAAACCGGAAAAGGTAGGGCACGCGTGATTAGAACAGCAGTGTCTCTGACGAGATGCTCTCTCCTCATCAGTTCTCTTTTGCTGGTAGGGTGTACGGCATGGACAACGCCAGTACCTGGCTCGCCTCCCTATTTTTCGGCAGAGCCGCGAGAAGTTAAGTTGTTTCAATCGTTTGCAAGAATACAAGAGAGTGTGGCCTTGAAATGTGGTGAATCGAATTCCTGCGATCACGTGTACTTTACGCGCGGGTTGCTTGGCCTGTACGAAAGCCGCGAAATTGCTGAGAAATATTTCGGGAAGGTCGTCGCTCTTGCTCCTAAGAGCCAGCTGGCTTCGTCAAGCAAAGCCTGGCTGGCGTTGTTGCAACAACCTACTCCTGGGAACAGATC
>CAKKRK010000020.1 GCA_919902665.1 Nitrospiraceae bacterium | reverse complement strand
GCCACGTCAAACCGAACTGCAATGCCGTTGGTGCAAAGATTTCACTCGCTCGGCAGGTCTGTTTTCACACAGCCTCGACCCAAAGCAGACGTATATGACCGACCGCTACCAGAAGGGGGCTTACGCCGATCCGCATAAGACCCGTGATACATGGTCCCACCGTCTCAACTCATTGAAACGACAACGAGCACGGCGTATTCTTCACGAACAGTAGTGGCGTGTTATACGGCCAGAAAATGCCTACAGACTTTACGATGTTCGTGTTTATTCCTTTCGCTTCTACCATCTTAAGCTATACTTCTCCCTATGGCTCCGTTTCAAGGCAAGACAAGCAGACCTTCGACACTAGAAACAGTTCTCCGTCTTCAGGGCTTTTTCGGTCACCGCTTGCAACCTCTTGGCGTCTCTCCTATCCAGGCAGGAATGTTGCTCTATCTTGACCGGCATCCTCAGTGCCTGGTGATTGAAATCGCTTCGGCGCTCTGTATTCAGAACCTCTCAGCGGTCAAGACCGTTCAAACGTTCCAGAGAAATGGATGGATACGCAAACCACAGGTCAATGCGAATAGGAAAATCGTCAAGCTACAGCTCAGTGAAAAAGGCACAGCACTCGCTCAGAAAATCAAAGAAAACATCGAAGTCACTGACAAACTCTTCGCCCTGGCCGACAGCCGTAAGGCGGCGTAAGTGTGTTTCAACATTTCCGTCAAATAGCACAACCGGGTCCGCTAAACCCTCGCCCCGTCGAACTTCGCGCAAGCCTCTCCCCCTTTGTCCAGATAACGCAAAGCGAATAGGCGTGCCTTCTTCCGAAATTCGAAGCTGGAGCGAAGCCACACGCCTCATTGCGCTCGCCATAGTCTTGACACCTCCCCATGGTCAGCCTAGCTTGGCGACACAATGGAGGTGCAATGATGGTAGACGACACGAACAAGCAAGCCGTCGTAGTGACAGACATCCGTATGCCGTTCTTCTCGATGGTTATTTTCATGGTGAAGTGGGCCATCGCTGCAATTCCGGCCATGTGTATTCTTATCGTATTCGGAGTCCTCACATGGGGAATGCTCGGTGGGCTCCTCCTTTCCTTGACCATCGGTAAACATACAGACTCAGTTCGCACCCTGGGTACCGAAACGCCAGCTTCCGCACTAACTTCTACAGAACCTCAATTACCCACAACCGCTGAATCTGCATACTTTCAAAAACTCATCGTGGCAGGAATCAGGGACAAGCCCGGGCTAGCTGGTGGCAAGTAGTGGAAGATCATGGCCTCGCATACCCTTCTCCATTCACCTCTCGCGTCCCTTCTCGGTTCAATACCCTGTTTCCTATTTCCTCTGGAATGCTCAACGGCGTCCCTATCCTGTGGAACCTTTCGCTGACCAACTGGTGTTTGTCTGGGAACTTCCCCATAGCCAAACCTATTAGAAACCTGCATTGACAGCACCCCAAGCAAGGCGTAGCACCCTAAGAATGGCACGGATTTCTGTCTTTCTGGCAGTCCTGCTCGTCGTCCTCACCTTCAATGCCTATGCCTGTGTCCTGCCGTTGCCACAAACAGGTGCGATGGACTGCTCCTCAGGGACGGAGGAGCCCGCACGCGGAACATGCGATGCGTTTCTCGACATAGGCCCGCAATCACAGTTTGTACCTCACGCCACCGCCAATACATACCACCTGGAATGCGCGTTGCCCGTTCATCTTCTTCCCGATACGTTCCTTCCACTTGTTCGAATCACTAACCCACCACGTTGCGCCAATACACCCATCCATCTTTCGATCCACACAACTGTCCTGAGGATTTGATACCCTCTTCCGTTTTGCGTTCGACTCTAGGCCCTAGGCAATTCATTACGCTTTCTTCAAGGTCCACGCGATCAACGTGGACCAGAGAGCACAAAAGGGGGACGTATGTCAGATATCAGCAGAAGAACATTTGTGACCACCGGTGCGTCGCTACTGGCTACTGGTGCGTCGTTGATGATGTCGCGAGAGGTGGATGCTGCCGCACACCATGAGGGCCATGGTCAGATACGAGAGCCTCAGGAGCTCCCGAACTCTTCACTTCTCCAAAAGTCAGGAGAGACGACCACCATGGATGGACATCACATGAGCGAGGAGATGAGACGCTGTATTCAGCTCTGCCAAGACTGCCATGTGACCTGCATCCAAATGATCGATCATTGTTTAAAACTTGGAGGTCGGCATGCAGCCCCTGACCATATCCGGTTATTAATGGACTGTGCACAGCTCTGCACGACGACCGCCGATTTCATGGCGCGAGAGTCTTTGCTGCACGACCGCACGTGCAGCCTCTGTTCCGAGATCTGCCGGCTCTGCGCGAAGAGCTGCGAACAGGTAGGAGGAGACGATCAGATGGTAAAGCAATGCGCCGAGCTGTGCCGTCGCTGCGCCGGATCTTGTGAACAGATGGCATCAAAAGGGGCAGCGTAGCACGTCGAATCACAGAATAACTCGATACAGAAAGTACACACCCGGCCGCCACTCTTGGCGGCCGGGCCATTCAGAATGGTTCAGTTAGATCTTCCCTGGCCGCGGCCCGCATCCCTGGACGTCACGACACATCCCCGTCAAAATTTGCTGTTTTCTTGTCAGGTTCATCCCCCTCAGTTAGACTTTTTTCACACAACCATGGCACGAGCACGCGCAGCAGAACATCAGCGGCCCCGATCAAAAACCGCTTTGATCGAAGAGGCCACACTCGGAATCGCCAAGCTTCAGGAAGTGCTGGCAGCGATCAATGACCTTAGTCAGGAAGGCTTTCCGTATCGTGATGCTGCGCAAAGCAAAGCCGAGCTGCAGTTTCGCGAGTGCCTGCGTCACGCGTTCGGCGAGCGATCTCAGGAGTTTCAAACCTATCGCAACTTCAAACTTCGTACGGCGGACAAGGCCGAGGTGGCCCAGAGCCTGACTGTCATTAAGAGCCTCATACTCACCCTGGAGGACCGGAAGCTGGAACTTCAGGGGCTCAAGCCTCCACCAAAACCTGAGCCATCGCCCGAGGCAATTCTCAGCAATGCAGCTCGTATGGTGCTGGTCCCGTCTACACCCCCGACCACCGTAATGGAACAGACACCCTCGCCGATGACTGTCGCCGTCGCCATGACAACAAATGTGGAACCGTCGATTGCTCCTCTGCTCCCCACACCTCAATCACAACCGCCCATACCTGAGCCGCTGCTCATCGCGCCGGCACCGACCCCGATTCCAGCACCGACCGTGACTCCGACTCCTACGCCATCTCCAACACCGACGCTGACTCCCACACCAATCACACCTCAACCACCTCCTGCCTCCATCGCCGCCTCAATCACTTCTGCTCCTCCCGTGCCCGCAGCTCCGCCAAGGCCATCAACAATTGAGAGACCAGTGGAAATCACACAAGCACCTTCATTAACCATGGCAGCGCCGATCCCTATTCCAATACCGACGCAACCTCCCATCCATCCCCCAACCCCTGTGCCAAACAATCCGCCGATGCCCTCCCCTCAGATGTCTCCGAGTATGGGTCAGGCTCCGCAAGACCCACCATCAGGCAAACAGGCAATCGGCTTGAGTATCGCGCGGGTGATTGAGTCCATACCCGACCAAGATCCACTCAATCTCATCAGAAAGGTCTGCCTGCGCTTCCACTCCGTAGCCCGCCAGCTCAGACTTCGGAAGGACTATCGTCCGACACTTGAGGTTGACGACGATCATGACCTCCAGGACCTCTTGTGCGCATTATTGAAAGTGGAGTTCGACGAAGTCGCGACCGATGAATGGACGCCACCCTACACAGGAGGCGCACCAAGAACGACGCTCCTGGTCAATCGAGATCAGATCGCAATCGTGGCGAAGAAGACCGGACCAGGAGTGACCACGAAGGAACTTGCCGATCAGGTCGCAGCGGACTCCGCCTATTATCGAGCGCAAGGGCGATGCACAACCGTATTTTGCTTCATGTACGATCCGGAAGGCCGCATCGGGAGTCCGAAACGGCTGGAAACCACCCTAACAAGCGTGAGCGAGCACTGCCGGGTCGAAGTGCTGGTTGCGCCAAAGTGAGACCATGACGAAATCAAACTTAAAAAGGATTCCTTCCATCTCATCATTATCCAAGGCCATGAAAGTCAAGCCAGGGTTGACAGGGCACAATGACTTTGCTATAAGGCAACCCACTTCCGGGGACATTCCGTATACCATTCATGGTCCAGCTCCGGGAGATCAAGGGATGTCTGATCGGGCGTACGTGCTCATCAATGTTCTCCCTGGACAGACAGCTGCTGTCGTTAAAGCGCTGGGTGAAATTAAAGAGATAAAAACGATTGATCCCTGTTGGGGCAAGCCGGATATCATCGCAATAGCTGACATAGTGGACCAAGATGCGTTGACCCAACTGGTCTTGAGTCGCATACATCGTATCGAAGGAGTGACACAGACCGATACTCACCTCGTATACCGGCTGAAGGAGGCCAGAACAAAATGATCCGAAAGGACTGTCTCGCCATCGTCGCTCTTACCGTTTTCGCCTTTGGTTGTTCCAGCGTTCCTCCACAACCCCCCTTACCATCAGAAGTCGTTGAAGTCACATTGCCGGCATCGGCAGACCGAGTGAAAGCGGCTGTGACAAAAGTTTTGGCAGACGACAACTATGATGTGGATTGGAAGGATGGAACGCAGCTTCAGACAGGCTACAGGGACGAGCAGCCCAGTATCTGGGATTGGCTCGTGAGAGGACGGTTCGGTGTGGTCAGGAGCCGTGCCCAAGCGGCTGTGACGGCGGAAACTGACCAGAGCTCTCGTCTCCGGCTACAAGTCTCGTCGGAAGGCAAGCAAACGATGTTCGATGGATGGGTTCCCACCCAACCTCAAGGTCCTCAAAGTGCTGAAAATAAGGTCCGTTTGATTAAGAACGAGTTGAAGATCGTACAGACCACGTACACGACCGAGACCTTTTACGGATCGAAGCCTTAGACAGGCTCTTTTTCCGCGCCTTCAGTCTCTTCTCCAAGATCCAGGCCGAAACGCTCTGCCATACGGTAGAGCGTTCGCCTATCGATGCCAAGGATCTTTGCCGCTTTCACCTTATTTCCCTTTGTTTCCTTGAGCACACGAATCAAATGCCGCTTTTCCACTTCTTCTAGGGTCAGAGATGCCTCATCAAGCTGATCGACTTGTGAAAGTCGTGCATCAGCGTCATTGGTTGCATGCTGGCGAATCACCTCAGGTAAGTCTTCAGGCGTCAGGAGAGGCCCGTGGCTTAACGATACGGCGCGTTCAATCGCATTTTCAAGTTCTCGAACGTTGCCTGGCCATCGATATTGAGTCAAGAGCGCCATCGTTTCCGGCAGGACTCCTCGCACCGCGTGCTGCGTCCCTGCCGCGCACTTTTGTAAGAAGTGATGCACCAGCATCGGGATGTCTTCCCGCCGGTCGACCAATGACGGCAACGTGATCGGAACGACTTTCAATCGGTAGAAAAGGTCGTCCCGAAACTTTCCCTCCTTCACCAGCTGCTCAAGATCTCGATTCGTTGCCGCGATGATCCGGACATCGACTCTGGTGGATGTGGTGCTCCCGACTCGGCGGACCTCCTGATCCTGCATGACCCGTAACAACTTCACTTGTAACGCCTGTCCGAGCTCACCGATCTCGTCGAGAAATAGCGTCCCGCCAGTGGCTGATTCAAAGAGCCCGATCTTGGTCCCGATTGCACCCGTGAAGGACCCTTTTTCATGTCCGAACATTTCCGACTCCAGCAAGGTATCGGGCAACGCACCGCAATTGACTGGGATGAATGGCTTATCCCGGCGGGGGCCGTTCGTATGAATAGCCCGAGCAATGAGCTCTTTGCCGGTTCCACTTTCCCCCTGGAGCAGGACCGTGCTTTTGCTCTCCGCCACGCGCGCGACCAACTTGTACACCTCCAACATGGCCGTGCTGCTCCCGACTAACGGAGACCACGCGTCCTTGCTCTTCAACTCCTCTCGGAACCGCGCATTCTCTTGGAGCAATCGACAGTGATCCAACCCCCGTTTGACCACCAGTTTGATGTCCTCTTTCTTGAACGGCTTCGCCAAATAATCGTACGCCCCTTGCTTGATCGCTTCGATCGCGCCCTCCAGAGAGCCGAATGCAGTCAGCACCACCACGGCCGTGTTCGGACTCACTCGTTTGAACTCCCGCAAGACCGTGAGCCCATCCACCGCACCCATGCGGATGTCCGTCAGCACCAAATCGACCCGTCCCTGGCGTCCACGCGCAATGACCGCTTCTCCACCGGCAAACGCCTCGACGTGATACCCTTCCTTTCTGAGGGCTTCCGCCAATAATTCACGTGCAACCGCATCGTCGTCGGCCACCAAAATCGTCGCTGGTTGCATTACGCCTCCTCTCTCCTCTGAATGCGTTCTCTCTGTATCGCTGGCAACGTCATCGTCACGGTCGTGCCACGCCCAATCTCACTGGCCAACACCAGGCTCCCACCATGAGCCACCACCGATTCACGGCTCAAGAATAGTCCCAAGCCGGTCCCCCTGCCAACTGCCTTTGTCGTAAAAAACGGTTCAAAGGCTTTTTGTGCATCTTCCTCTGGCATACCGCATCCGGTGTCCTGCACCTCGATTGAAATCACTACCGGCGACATGCCCTCTGCAACCAGTCGACCTCGCTCCAGTTCGGCTGACGATGCCTCGCGACTTCCTGCCATGACAGTGACTTTTCCCTGGGCGGAGGTTGCGGCAAGCGCATTGGCCAAGACATTCACCAATACTTGATGGATTTTCTCCTTGTCCGCCCACAGCAGCGGAAGGTCTTGGGGAATGTCGACCACCAGAGCAATCCCCTTCTCATGGAAGGCCGGCTCCATCAAGACCGCTGAGGGGCCAATTACTTCCTCCACAGGAAGCCATTGCGGCTCAGGCTGGCGCGGCCTGGTAGAAGACAATAGATCTTGAATGATTCGAACGACCCGCGTGAGCTGATCATCGATGATGGTCACCCGCTTCCTCATCTCCGGCGTCACACCAGGCTCCTCGGCCAGAGCCTGGACATGCCACGCGATCGAGTGCAGCGGCGTGCCCACCTCGTGCGCCACGGAGGCCACCAGCTGTCCCACCGCCGCCAACCGTTCCGACCGGTTCAGCTGATCTTTCGCCTGGACCAGTTGCGTGTTGGCTTTGAGCAAATTCTCGGTTTCTCGGGCCAGCGCCGCCCTCGCCGCCTCTTCTCGTGCCTTCCGCTCTTCCCAGCTCACACCCAGGTACGCTACCGACAGTAGAACGCCCACGACGACACTCCGATTGATGACCGCGGCTTGAAACCGGCCTGGCTTCGTCGGTTGGAGCAGACCTGAATAGGTCGCCATGACACAGGCCAACACCGTTACCAACATGATCATTCGATTTCGAAGGGTGGTCACCAACAAGATCGGCAACACATACCCATATGCACCGACGACGTTGGCCGGGGCGAATTCTTCAATGACCAAGATGATAAGAAAGCAGGCAACCGCGATGGCTAGTACCAGGCGGTCACGATGCGGCATGGCAATCATCGATTCGCTCCGCCTGGCCGAGGATCACAGCCTCTGAATCGAGAACGTACGGATTCCTTCACGGAAGTACTTACACAAGAGGGCGGGTCAAACGCAACAGAGCCGCAAGTCGTTCAAATCGGGAATCTTGGGCCAACTCCTCCACCGGCAGACTCAACTTCCGACACCAATTCGGGTGCTGGTCTACCGTCCCCGGAAGATTGGCCTGGACACGGGTGCCGATGACATCATCGATATTGGTCAAGACCATCCACGCAGGGGTGCGGGCCAGATACTGATGAATACCTTCCATCAACTCAGTCGTCATGATCGGCACCTGGGCAGGATCCTCCGATACACCAGCCGGTAGGAGCCCTTGAGACTTCAAGGCCGTGAGAATCCCTGCCTTTTCTCGATGCCGTTCCGCCCACATCGCGTTCCGCGCGTCCTCTGAAGGAAAGAGGCCTAGTGTGGATCGGGTGTCGATATCCACGCCTTCCCAATACCCCACCAACGTTGGAAGATCGTGGGTTGTGACAACAGCGAGTGCTTGAGCAGGATACTGAGTCGGGGGCTTCCACCCTCCCCAGTGTTCTCGCTCAAAATAGAAGACACGGTAGGATAAGACGCCAGCTGGTCCGAGTCGGTCGCGCACCCAATCGGGAACGGTGCCCAGATCTTCACCAATCACCAGCGCCTTCGCCCGAACACTTTCCAACGCCAAAATCGCCAGAAGTTCGTCATCCCGGTAATGCACGTAGGTCCCCATCGCCGGTGGAAGACCACGAGGAATCCAAAACAGACGAAAGAGTGCCATGACATGATCGATCCGTATCGCTCCCCCATAGCGGAGGTTATTACGGAGCAATTGGATAAAATACTGGTAGCCACTCGCGCGCAGACGTAATGGATCAAGTGGAGAAAATCCCCAATTCTGTCCCTCAGGGGCAAATGCATCAGGAGGCGCACCACAGTCGGCCTGGAACGCCAGGACCTCTTGATTGAGCCACCCATCGGCACCATAGCGATCGCTTCCTAGGGCAAAGTCATGGTACAAGCCGATCGGCATACCGGCCTCGTGCGTCTTCTTCACCACCGCAAGCAACTGGTCCGCGGCCAGCCATTGCAGATATTGGAAAAATCGCACCCGCGACATCCGCTGACGCCGAAATTCCTCCACGGCCTCCGACGTTGGAGTTCGATAGGATTCCGGCCACTCCTCCCAGATAGCTGACGCCTGTTGGGCAGACTGCCGTTCTTCCTCCAGAGCTTGAAACACTGCATAGTACGCCAGGGATTTACCTTCCCGCTCCGTGAAGTGCTGGAAGTGTCTCCCCCGATCCGTCATTGGCTTCAACTCCGGTTCGACCCCTTCGAAATTGTCCCGCACAAATACCTGATAGCACAGTTCGAGCACCTCGCGTTTCACCAACCTCACCGCGTCATAATCCACGAACTCGCATCGACGAGCCGCGTCGATCCTCGAGCGGACTGAGGGATCGGCAAGCCGGCGTTGCACATCCGGGCCCGTCCAGCACTCTGGAACCTGGGTCACATCGATGTATAAGTCGTTCAAAAATAGGCGGCTGGTAGGTGAATAGGGACTCATGTGATAGGGCTTGGCATTCTTAAGCGCGTGGAGCGGGTTCAACCCGACCACCGCAGCGCCCAGGTGCTTTCCTGCCCATTCAATAACGGCACCCAGATCTCGAAAATCGCCGACCCCCCAATTGTGATGACTCCGCAATGAGTAGAGCTGCAAAGCAACGCCCCACCACCGCACACCCTGCTGGAGCTCATCAGGAATGTAACAACGATCCGGCGCGACGATGAGACGGAACATGGCTTCCGTATTCGTACCGCCTCCCTTTGCATGAGCGGTGACTGAGTAATAGCCAAGCGGCAGGTCTTGCGGACATGCCAACGCGATACGAACAAATCGGCGGCCCTGAATCGTACGGGTCTCTTCAACTTTGAGACCAGGCCCCTCCGCTCGCTGACAGTGCGTGGCTCCGTTCTCAGCGCAGAGTGCCCACTCGACGGAAAGCGCGGAATCGTCCGAACTCTCGCACGGCACATACAGCGACCAGACCCCCGCCTCTCGTCCCAACCGCAGCACATGAATGGGTTCACAGCCTCTCAGCCACCACCGGTTATCCCATGCCTCTAACTCCGCAATGAGTTCCTCGCGATTCGAAACCCGCAGATGCATGGCAACGAGAATGGCCCGTCGTGTCTCATCCGTCGTCACATGGTGCGTTCCAGCGATGTCGTAATAGTCGGCACCAATCCCTGCCCGATCGGCCAACATCCGCAAGAGGTCGCTTTCAGACTGATCGTACATACCGGGAGTGTGAGTGAAGGGCTGGATCAAGTCAAGGCAATGCAGACTCTGGACCCGTTGATGAGATCGGCGAGGAAATCAACGATACAGGTGTCGCTAAACTGGCGGGACCACAGGGACTGAGCGACGGCAGGTCAACGCTGACTCACGCCTCAAACAGCTTCTAACTCAGTGTATGGAGACTGCCAGTTGCACGGGCGAAACTGACTCGAGCGGCGTTGAGTTGAAACAAGGCGTTAACCAAGTTTTCTCTCGCACGGGCTACTGACGAAAGCCCATTGGTGAGTTCAAAGTGACTGGTGGCACTCAGAACGGCGTACCGTTCTCGCGCAAGATCCAGTTCTTTCGTCGCCATCTGTAATCCAGTCTGCGCAATGCCAACTTGTTCCTTGGCCGCTGCCAGTGAGGCGAGCGCATCGTGCACTTCCATCTTGATGTGGTTGAGCACCGAACTCATGCGTAACGATTCTTGCTGCCACTGGCTTCTGGCTTGGGCAATGCGGCCCTCTCGCTGGGCTCCGTCAAAGATGGGGATCTGAAGAATCAAGGCCATATTGTAAGTGTCGAGCGTGTTGTTCCAACGATTGCCGATGAGCCCATACTCTCCCTGAGCCACCAGCGACGGCAACCGTTCCCCAGTGATAGAAGAATAGGTCAGCTCCAGAGCTTTCACGCGGGTGTGCTGCGCCTGAATCTCCGGCCGCTGGCTTAAGGCCTCTTCCACCGCCCCCTGCGGCGTCGAGACATCCAAGATATCTGTCAGCCATTCATCGGTCAGAACGAGAGCAGTTTCTGTGGGCAGTGCGAGCAGGTTGACGAGACTCAGCTTGGTATGCTCAAAGTCATACCGCGCCGATGATCCATGTTGCCGCTCCGCAGCCAGCTGCGCTTCCAGCCGTGCGATCTCCAACCCTGTGGCCAGCCCTCCACGTTGCCGTTGCCTGACCGTGCCGAGTAATTCATTCATGACCTGCTGATTCGCCTCGTGCATCTTGATCATGGCGGTGGCCTTCAACCCTTCCATATAGGTAAGAGCCACACTGGCCATCGTGTCCAATTTCTTGGCTTCCGCTTCCTGCTCAGTCATCTGGAGTGATTCCCGTGAGGCCCGCCATCGCTGAATTAAGCTGAGACTGAACAGATTCTGCGTGGCGGTGACGCGCGCATCAAAAATGCTGAAGGGATCGGTACGCACCGGCGAGAGCCCGATAGTACCAAGAAATTGTGTCTGCCTGGTCTGTCGCGCATTGGCGGATACATTGGGCAACATGGCGCCCAACTGGGTTCGCACCTGCCCCTTGGCCTCCTGAATTCGTTCTTTGTACAACAGCACGTCAGGATTGTTATCAACGGCTGCGGCCAACGCCCCTTTCAAGGTAAGCTGAAGTGGCTGTTGCGGAAAAGGTTGAGATAGGCCACCACTCGATCCACCGGTTAACGCATCAGCCCATACAAAGTCCGCAGCAAGGACTCCGACAGCCAGCAGACAGAGCCCAAGAGGGGCAGATGAATTCACCATCCGATTACCGCTCCCTCAGGCTTTCCTTCATCGACTTGAGCAAAGGACTTAGCAAATACTCGATGATGCGGCGCTGCCCAGTCTTGATCTCAATGGTCACAGCCATCCCAGGCGAAAGATTCACCTGTTTACCTTCGACCTGCATCGTCGACTGATCCATATTGACTCTCGTTGGGTACACCAGCCCAACTCGTTCAATAGGAACGGCATCGTCGGAGACGGTCAGCACAGAGCCAGGAATCGTGCCATACAATGTGAATGGAAACGTTTCGACCTTAATCTCGACTGGCTGCCCTTCCTTCACAAAGCCCACATCCTTGTTTTCGACCTGCGCCTCGACCTCAACAGGATGGTCTTGCGAGACGACGAGGAGCAGCTGCTGGGCTGGGGTCACCACACCACCAACGGTATGCACCGCTAGCTGTTGCACCACGCGTTGATCGGCGCGACAAGCCGCTGCAAACCGGCCTTTTGTCCAGCCTTCGTGACTTCTTGCGCGAGCGAGAGAGCCTTGGTTTCGAGCGCTGATAGTTCCGCCTGTTTGCTCTGCTGGAATTCCAACCGCATGGCCCGGTGATGCTTCTCAGCCTCGGCGAGCGCCGCCTGATCTTGTTGGAGCTTCCTCTTTTGCCCAGCTAATTCTTGCGCCTTATCAATGCGCTGCCCTTCGGCCTGGAGAAAGTCCATCTTCGTAACCGCTTCATGCTCCAGCAGCTTCCGATAGGCCTCGGCGCGTTCTACTTCCATGGGAACCGTAGTTTCCAAGCGGAGAATGTTCTCTTTCGTTTGCTCGACCACAGCCTGACGTTGATCAGCCAGATGTTGAGCCGCCGCCATCTTGGCTTGGTATTCGGCAAACTGGTCACGCAGCAACTGTTGTTGCAATAAGACCGCGGCTCGCTCTGCATCGGGAGGAGCCTCAAATGTGGACTGCCCCTTGATCAGAGCGCGCAATCTCGCCGCTTCCACTTTTGCCGCTCGATATTCATTGAATGCCCGGTCACGGTCGGCGCGATTGAGGGTCGAATCGAGCTCGATCAGCACATCGCCTTGTTTTACCGCTTGTCCATCCTGGACATGAATTGAGGCAATGACCCCTGTTTCGTAGGGCTGGACGATCTTCGAGTACCCGCTGGGGATGATCTTGCCCTGTGCCGTCGCCACGATATCGATCCAGCCAAACGTGGTCCACAGCGTTCCGGCAGTGAAGGCCGCCAAGATGGTCCAGAGGACAGCTCGGCCAATCGGCGAGGGTGGTGCCTGCTGGATTTCCAACACCGCTGGCAGAAATTCTGTGGCATACCCGCCATGAGCAGAAGCGCCGGCCGGCTGGCTTGATTCGGCCTGCCACGCTGCCTTCCAGACTGTCCAGTGCCGTGAGAACGCTCCGAAGATCATCGTACCCCTCTACCCCGTACAGACTTGATGTGCATGTAAGCGCGCATAAAACCCACCGACATGCAGCAGCTCGTCATGCGACCCCTGCTCGACAATCTCTCCCTTGTCGACGACATAGATGCGATGGGCAGGCCGTACCGTACTCAGCCGATGCGCAATGATGAAGACCGTACGCCCCTGGCTGATCTGCGCCATATTCTGCTGAATCACCGCTTCGGACTCGTAGTCCAGCGCGCTGGTCGCCTCATCGAAGATCAGAATACGAGGATTAGCAACCAAGGCCCGTGCAATGGCGATTCGCTGACGCTGCCCTCCCGACAGCGTACATCCGTGCTCCCCAATCACGGTGTCATAGCCATCCCCCAATTCCAGGATGAACTCATGGGCGCCAGCCAATTTCGCCGCCTGAATCACCTGTTCCATCCCCAGCCCTGGATCCGTCAACGCAATATTGCTCCGCACCGAGCCGTTGAACAGGAAATTTTCCTGCAGCACGACTCCCACCTGCCTGCGGAGCCATGCAGGATCGACCTGGGCTAAATCGACGCCGTCTACCAACATACGCCCCCGTTCCGGCACATAGAGACGTTGCAGTAATTTGGCGATCGTGCTTTTCCCAGATCCCGATCGCCCGACAATGCCGATCACTTGTCCAGGCGCAACGGCAAACGACACCTTGCGAAGGATCTCCGGGCCGTCGGGCCGATAGCGAAACGTGACTTCATCGAACCGCACGTGGCCCGTCACATGGGGAAGCGTCGTCCGATTCGGATTGTACGAAGGCTCAGGCTGAGTATTGAGTACATCACCTAAGCGCTGCACGGAAATCCCGACTTGCTGAAATTCCTGCCAGAGATTGACCAAACGCAAGAGCGGCCCTGTCACCTGCGCCGACAGCATGTTGAAGGCGATCAACTGCCCGATACTGAGGTCGCCGTCGATCACACGGTAGGCACCGACCCATAAGACGGCGACAGTGGTCACCTTTTGAACACAAGCCGCTGACTGGCCGGCAATCATCATCAGGCTCGTGGCTCGAAAACTCGACCGGACATAGCCGGCCAGTTGTTCTTCCCACTTCCGCACAAGTGGAGGCTCGACAGCCATGGCTTTCACGGTTTGAATCCCGCTGATCGCTTCGACTAAGAAGGCCTGGTTTTCGGCGCCTCGGTTGAACTTTTCATGCAAGCGCGCTCGGATCGTCGGAGTAATGGCGATCGACAGTAGTGCATAGACCGGAAGCGACGCCATGACCACGAGCGTGAGCGTGGAACTGTAGAACCACATCACCGCCAGGAAGACCAGGGTGAAGACCACATCCAACACCACAGTGACCGCATGGCTGGTCAAGAATTGGCGGATCTGCTCTAACTCGCGCACACGTGCGACCGTATCACCGATCCGTCTCGCTTCAAAATAGGACAAGGGAAGCGCCAGAACGTGTCGGAAGAGTTGCGCGCCAAGACTCACATCGATCCGGTTCGTCGTATGGGCAAAAAGATAGGTGCGGATCCCGCCTAACATCGCTTCAAAAACCGCCAGCGTAATCATCCCGATAGCCAAGACATGAAGCGTGGTAAAACCCTTATGGACAAGCACCTTGTCGATGACCACTTGCGTGAAGAGCGGGGTTAATAGCGCAAAGAGCTGAAGGAAGAACGACGCAACCAACACTTCGCCGAAAAACCTGCGGTACTTGACGATCGCGGGGATAAACCACGTGAAATCGAACTTCAGGTCTTGCAGCCGGACCTGGGCCCGTTTGGTAAAGAGCAAGAGTTCTCCGGTCCACATCGCTTCGAACTGTTCGCGGGAGAGCACGAGTGGGCGCGCTTCGATTGGGTCCTGAACCAACACTTTGTCCGCTTCGACCTTTGCCAGCACGACATAGCGGCCGTCCATCTGCTTTAGCATGGCAGGAAGCGGTGTTCCCTGGAGTTTGCTCCACGTGGTTCTGACCAGACCAGCCTTCAATCCGAGATGTTTAGCCGCACGAAGGAGCTCGGCATTCGAGAGGACCTGCCCGGACTGTGCAAACTGATGCCGCAGCTGCGCCCCATCGGCGGGAAGATCATGAAAGCGAGCGAGGATGAGGAGACAGATTAGGCCGCTGTCTGTCGGCGATCCATTGAAGGAAGCAGCGAAACTCTGATGCACCCGCTGCGTTCCAAAATTGTTGATGGGAGCCACTCTTGTGCCGCCTCTGCCAGATGAAGTTGCTACGTCATGGTCTGCGCGCCGATTGTATCAACGGATCGGAACTGTTTTGACTTCTCTTAGAGGGGGGACTGTCCAACGGAAGTGGTGTAATTGAAGCAGTCCCGTCACCGGACGGATGAGGAGAAGTGGTCGTGCACCCTGTGCAAGTGAAGACGGCGAACCCGGCCAGTTTCACATGGCGGGTACGAGCCTCGATAAATGGTGGAGAGGCAAGGAGTTGGAAGGTTCGCTCACGGCTGAGAAAAGGGGGACAGCAATTGTCTTTGCCGCCCCTCTTTCCATTTTCGTAATTCTCAGGTCTTATCAGCGCTTGTGTCAGACTGGCAAAGCGGAGAAGATGACAGAGTGACGATCACCTCTCAGCGTCGGCACTTCAAGAACCTTGGACCTCTGCGGAGAACACCATACACCTAGTGGACATCATCCGACCTAGTCTTACCGAGAAATAGGGAATGGAGATAGATCTGACAGATCAGAATAAGCAGGAACCCACCCACAAACCAGCTAATCCCAGCGGTTAACCCATAGGAATCGGTGGCTGCGTTATGAACGGTGAGGCTGAACGTCAGATCCGTCGTTGAAACCAAGATGTACGGATGCATGCCGAACATCACGCTGGCGAGCATGAGAAAAATAAAAACACAAGACGCAAGAAATGCAGAGAGATCGCGCCGGCAAAGCCTGAAATATAGGCTGTATCCCAGAGCAATGACCCCGATCACCGGCGTAAGGTACACCCCGGGGTGACGGGAAAAGTTGAGACTCAAGTTTGGTTGGACCATTGGCACAGCCATCACGGTCAGCGCCGTGCACCCTGCTGACACCCACCCGAGAATCCAGGCAGCCGAGACGGCCCGTTCATACAGGGCGCCTTCTGTTTTCATGACGAGATAATTCGCGCCATGGAAGGCCAGAACCACCGCGCTGGTCAGCCCCAGGAGCACGGTGAACCAATCAAGGATTCCAGGGTCCGATCCAGGCTGAAAGTTCGTCCAGAGGGGAACAAAAAAATACCCATCTCGATTGAGGGGCACTCCTCGGATTAGATTTCCCAATGCCGTGCCGAATACAATCGCCAGGAGCAAACTGGAGGTGGTAAAGGCCGTATCCCAGGCTTGCTTCCACAACACATGGTCGACCTGGGCCCGTAATTCCAACGCCAAACCACGAAAGATGAGCAGCCACAGTACGAGGATGAGTGCGAGATAGAAGCCGCTGAATCCCGACGCATAAGCCTTGGGATAGGCAAAAAATAGCACGGTGCCGGCCGCGATCAACCACACCTCGTTCGCATTCCACACTGGACCGATAGAGGTGAGCGCTGTTCGCCGCTCCGCTTCGGTCCTGGCGACAAACGGATAGATGATGCCGACGCCGAAATCAAAGCCATCCAAGACCACATACATGGCCAGCATCACGGTGACAATGATAAACCATGCGGTTTCTATTTCCATTTAATGGCCTGGTCCTTGAGGAACGTGCGTCGTGGGCAAGGCGATTGAGGCAGGCCCCTGTCGAATGAGTTTGCTGACGAGTAAGACAAACAGCAAGCCAAGGAGCAGATACAACCCCAAGAACCCAATCAAGGTGAAGAGGGCATTCCCCGAATGCACGAGCGGTGAGGTGCCCTCTGATGTGCGCAATAAGCCATAGACCAGCCAGGGTTGCCGCCCCAGCTCGGCGGTCATCCACCCGGCAGACGTGGCAATGTATGGAAACGGGGCACACAACATCAACCACCACAGCAGCCACTTCATATTGAACAGCCAACCCCGCCACAGAGCGAGGAGGGCCACGCCGAAGAGAGTGACGAAAATCGTCCCCAATCCCGCCATAACATGATAGGCATAATAGAGAAGCGGAATATTATCCGGCCACTCGTCGCGAGGAAACGCATCGAGCCCTTTTACTTTGGCATAGAGATCTTTGTACACGAGAATACTGAGCGCTCCGGGAATCTCAATCGGGTTGTCGATGGTCATCGTTTCAAGATTGGGTTGCCCAATCAGATAGAGACCGGCCTCTCGCTCCGTCGTGAAGAGCCCCTCAAACGCCGCCCCCTTGACTGGTTGATATTTGAACACCTGGTCGGCGTTGCCGTGCCCTGTTGGGAAAATCATCAGTCCGGACGCGATCGCGCCGGCGACGACGCCGGTGCGGAGAAACGTTTTTGCATGGGGCAGATACTGACCGCATAACAAGTAGTATGCGCCGACCGCAGCAACCACGCAGGACGCCGTGACAACCGTCGCCGTCATGTTATGCGCGAATTGCCAGAAGAGCCACGGGTTCGTAAGCAGCCCACTCAGGCTGGTGACGAACACCCGGCCGTCAGCTGCTACCTGATAGGCAACGGGGTGCTGCATCCAGGCGTTCGTGGCCAAGATGAAGTAGCCCGACAACCAGGTACCGAGAAAGAGCATGAGAGTGGCAAACCATTGCACCCGGCGGCTGAATCGCTTTCGAAACAGCAAGAGGCCAAGAAACGAAGATTCCAGAAAAAAGGCGAAGACCCCCTCCATGGCCAGCGTTTGCCCGATCACGCCTCCCGCATAGTTAGAAAACCGAGCCCAGTTGGTCCCGAACTGAAATTCGAGTGGGATCCCAGTGATGACACCGAAGCCAAAATTGAGGGCGAAGATCTTCGTCCAAAAGTCTGCCACTTCCTCATAATGTTCATCGCCCGTGAGCAATACCCGGCTGCGCAAGTAGAGCAGCAGCAAGGCCAGCCCCATCGTTAACTGCGGAAAGAGGTAGTGGAAGGTGCCAGTAAAGGCAAATTGAAGCCGATCGTAGAGAAGCGCACTGGTCATGACTGTGGATTAATCCTAGAAAAAGCACACACCGAATCTCGCAATTTCGTTACTGTAGCAACAAAACCCAAACGACCAAAGCATTGCGAGAAAAGTCAGCGAGAGGTATTCGGGTGGTAGTTGCAGTGCAAAGAATCAGAAGATGGTCTTTCTCGACCACCAGCGCTATGGCGAGCCGGAATGGTGGCAGAAGCAGGAGCGTGGGCGTGGAGTAGTGATCGAGCGACTGCGGGTATCCAGGAAGCTCCAGGCTGGCTAGCTGTCGCCATGGTGCGCTCTCCCTGTTCGACCGCACCATGGCGACAGCTCGGACCGCCTACCGACGCTTCGTGGCCAAGGGGATTCACCAGCCTTCGCCGTGGAAGGACCTGCGGGGCCAAATCTTTCTTGGCGGCTCCGAGTTCCGTGAACGCATCGCCCGACTCGTGCAAGGCACGCCGCTGACCAACGTTCCCGCTCTCCAAAACCACCTCACCCGCCTATCGCCAGACGAAGTCCTCCAGCACGTGGTTGCCATCCTCAATCGTTCGCACCGCGACGCATACCAGACCACCGTCTATTTGTTGAGGCGCGCGGCGCTTTCGAATCTCCCCTTCCCGCATCTCGAACATTCAGAAGGGCGATCAAACGAGCACCACGGTCCCCGCAGCAACCTCAACTCTTCGCAACATGCCACGTCACGAACTGACCCCATCCTTTTCTAGCAGGGTGTTGACAAACCCTCTCCTCCTCCCGCTGCCGTTATGATAAGAGAAGCGTCCATCAGGAGGGCCACCGCTATGATGGGCACAGCCGATCCGCAACCGTCGATGTTCTACCACATCAATCTAGAGCAGTATGTGACCGCCGATCATCCGATGCGGAAGATCCGGCCGTTGATCGACACGGCGCGGATTCGCCAGCTTTGCGAACCGCTCTATGCCGAGACGGGGCGCCCCTCCATTCCACCGGAGCAACTGTTTCTGGCGCTCCTGGGCGGGTATCTGCTGGGCGTGACCTCCGAGCGCGCGTTAGTGCGTGAGCTGACCGGGAACCTGGTTCTCCGCTGGTTGGTCGGACTGGATTTGGATCAGCAGCCCTGGGATCACTCGACGTTCTCGCAGAACCGGAAGCGGCGCTTTACGGAGAGTGGCCTCCTCGAACGGCTCTTTGACGAGACGGTGGCCCTCGCCATTCGGCAGAAGTTGGTCTCGCAGCATACGACGCTGGATGGCACCTTGGTGCAGGCCAATGTATCCCACAAGAGCTTCGTCCCAATGGAGGTGTTCCTGAAGCCGGAAGAGTACAAGCGGCGGATGCGCTCGCTGGATCAGGGCGTGGATCAGGAGCAGGATCCCGGCAATCCCACGGTCACGTTTCGCGGGGAACGGCGCTCGAACCAGACCCATGTCTCCACCACCGATCCCGATGCGAAGCTGGCGAACAAAGGGAATGGGACGGCGGCCATGGTGGGCTATACCGTGAATGGGCTGATGGAGAATCGGCACCGGCTCTTATTGGGCATCAATGTGGAAACGTTCCGAGGGCCGGCCTCCGAGACGGACGGCGGACGGACGTTACTCGATACGTTCCATCAGAAACACGCGGTGCGGCTTCAGACGGTCGGAGCCGATAAGGGCTACTTCGCGAAATCCTTTCTGACGGCGCTCGTCCGGCGGCGTATCCGGCCCCACATTGCGGCCAAGACGACGGGCCGGGAGCCTATCCATCAGCGAGTACGCCGCCTGAGTCGGACGGTGGGCTATCGGCTCTCGCAACGGGCGCGCAAAAAGATCGAAGAACTCTGGGGGGAGGCGAAATGCTGGCACGGCTTCCGGCGCTTCCAGCGGCGGGGACTTCTCCAGGTCCGAGACGAAGCCTATCTGATGGGATGGCTGCTCAACTTGAAGCGGCTGGCCACTGTCCTCCCGGCTCTGGCATAGGGGGGCCGAACAACAAGGGCCTCCGGGGATAAGGGGGCGCCCAGAAGAGAGAGGGCGCAGCGCCCAGCACGGATAGGCCGTTCATTCAACAAAGAACGGAGTCAGACCAGACCACCCAAGAGAATCAGTTCGAATAGCTCGTTTGTCAACAGACTGCTAGTTTGCTGATGCAGAATTTCCCTTGCAGTTAAGGAAGGCGTTTATAACGCCGCTGGTGGGTCCGTAACCGGCTTCGTTCGAAAGTCTTGAATAGTGTGCCAGGCTCGCAGGACATCGAGGGTCAGGGCTACGCCATAGGAAGGGCCATAGTCGCGCTCTGAGAGGTGGCCCATGCTGTCATTCCAGGTTTCGAAGCGCACGGGCCCGGCGGACGCGGCTAACGACCAGGCGAACTGCTTCTGGCTTTGCCCCGTGGTATTCACGAAAATACCGGAGTCCCACATGAGCGCCAGCTCAATTTCCCACGTGGGAATGGTTTCACCCGACTCGGTTGTCCGGTACTGACCGAATGCGATGGCCGGCTGCACCAGCCCTGCTGTGCTTCTCACGGCATGAAGCACGGCCCCGTTGTCCTGATAGCTGATTCGTCCCAGCACGGAAGCCCGCAAGCTCACATCACCCCACGTTTCACTATGATACAGGGTTGGCGTAATCGGCATCCGCCTAATCCCGGCGCGAAGAAACCCTTGCTGATAAATCGTGCCGACTGAAAACCCGGCACCCGCAAAGATCACTTTGGGACGAAAGAGGGGGAACCACCGCGTCACGGACCCATCGATCATCACATCAGTTTCTTTCCGAGCGTCCACGGTCGGAACCGACGGGAGTTGGCGAAGTTGATGCACGACTTTATTCTGGAAGTATTGGCTCGGCTCATCGGCAGTCGGGCTGATCCCGGCCGTCAGGTTCGTACTCCACCCTTGGAAAATCCCACCCCAATGTTGCGTCCAGCTGAGCGTAATCAAGTTGAAGCCGAGTGTGTTGCCTACCGTAGAATCGTACTTATTCCCCAACCCATCGACCGGAGTAAACCGATTGAGGGTCAGTCCTCCCGTCAACGTCGAATACTGATCCGGGAATGCCGTACTTCCCCAATGCACTGAAGGGGCAGGGTTTTCACTCCAGGCCGGAGTGGAGATGAGTCCGACGAGCAGCAGCACACCACTGAGCTGCGTCGCTCTTCGTCGCCAAGACCATGGTGTGACTCTTAATGAGAACTCCCGCTTCATTGGCAGAGACCACCTTTCATGAAAGACATCTAGTCTGCTCACAACCAGTCTATGAAGCAACACTCCCAGCATATTGGCATGCCGGAAACGGGCGAATTCTACACGACACAGACGGAGCTGGCGACTAAATTAGTTACGGTAAATTGTCGACGACTGCAACGATCAATCTTTCGCCTGCATGACTCAGACTAACTGATTTGTCACTGCGTCTCTCGACAGGCTTCTCAATCCTATGCTAGCTTACGAACTCGTTTTTCTATACTCATTCCTTTCCACGCGAGAGCTGACAGGCTCAGACATGTTCAAGAAAATCTTAATCGCCAATCGCGGTGAAATTGCCATGCGGATCATCCGCGCTTGCCGCGAATTAAACATCGCCACCGCTGCCATCTATTCCGAAGCAGATTCGACAGGGATTTACGTCAAGAAGGCGGACGAATCCTACCTAGTCGGTCCAGGTCCGGTGAAGGGATTCCTGGATAGTAAGCAGATCGTCGACCTGGCCCGACGGATCGGCGCCGATGCCGTCCATCCTGGATACGGATTTCTATCTGAAAATGCGGAGTTCGCTGAGCTCTGCCAGGCGTCCGGCATCACATTCATCGGCCCCTCTACCCATGCCATTACCCTAATGGGCAGCAAGGTCAAGGCGCGTGAGCTGGCCGAATCTATCGGCGTGCCGATCGTGCCAGGTACAGATGGGGCTATCGCCAATGTTAAAGACGCCCTGGCCTTCGCAAAAAAGGCGGGCTATCCGGTCATGATCAAGGCGAGTGCCGGCGGCGGCGGTCGCGGGCTTCGCGTGGTCCGGTCCGACGATGAGCTGCGAGAGAACATGGACGTTGCGGCGCGCGAGGCCCAGGCCTCCTTCGGCGACGGCAGCGTCTTCATCGAAAAATATATCGAGCGACCGCACCATATTGAGTTTCAAATCCTGGGAGATCGGCACGGGAACATCATCCATCTTGGAGAACGAGACTGTTCGATCCAGCGACGACACCAGAAGCTGATTGAGATCGCCCCGTCGTTGATTCTGACCCAGGAACTCAGGGAAGAGATGGGTAACGCCGCCATCGCCATCGCGCGCGCGGTGAACTACGACAACGCAGGAACCGTAGAGTTTCTGCTCGATCAAGAGGGCAAATTCTACTTTATTGAGATGAATCCGCGCCTCCAAGTCGAACATACGGTGACAGAGCAAATCACAGCCATCGATATCGTGCGGAATCAGATTAAGAGCGCGGCGGGCCTGCCGCTCAGCATCCAGCAAAAGGACGTGATCCTCCAGGGCCACGCGATCCAGTGCCGGATCAATGCGGAAGACCCGAAAAACAATTTCATGCCCTGCACGGGCACGGTCACGGCCTACCTCTCTCCCGGTGGAATTGGTGTGCGAATCGACGGCGCCGTATACAAGGATTACACGATCCCCCCCTATTATGACGCCCTGCTGGCCAAGTTGACAGTTCGGGGCCGCACCTGGGAAGAAACCGTCAGTCGTATGCGCCGGTCCCTTGAAGAGTACGTGCTGCGTGGAGTGAAAACCACGATTCCATTCATGGAAGCGATTATGCAGGAACCGGACTTTATTGCGGGACGTTTCGACACGTCGTATCTGGACACCCATCCTGAGTTGTACTCGTATCACGAGTTTGAGCAGCCGGAGGATCTGGTGCTGGCGCTGTCTGCCGCAATCGCCGCCTACGAAGGACTCTAATTCGAACAAACCCTCTGCTTCCCAAAGAAATGCATTAACCATCATGGCGAAAAGACGACCACCAACGAAGAAACCCAAGAAAATGACCAGATCGTCCACTCCGGCGATCAAGACCTCAAAAAGCGTCGCGTCCCGCCCCAGCGAGTTCACAATCACGCCGGCCGCCGGTAAACCGGTCCTGCTCACGGATGTCGCGCTGCGGGACGGCCATCAGTCATTACTGGCGACGCGCATGCGCACGGAAGACATGCTGCCCATCGCGCAAAAGCTTGATGGGGTCGGCTATTGGTCGCTGGAAGTCTGGGGCGGCGCCACGTTCGACACCTGCTTGCGCTTCCTCAAAGAAGATCCCTGGGAACGGCTCCGGGCCCTGCGGGCCGCGATGCCCAACACCAAGCTCCAAATGCTGTTGCGCGGGCAAAACCTGGTCGGCTATCGCCATTACGCCGACGACGTGGTGGAGCGGTTCATCGAACGGTCGGCCACGAACGGTATCGATGTCTTCCGCATCTTCGACGCCCTGAACGACGTGCGGAATCTCGATCGGGCCGTCAGCGAAGTGAAAGCCTGCGGCAAACATGCGGAAGCCACCATCTGTTACACGGTCAGCCCGGTCCATAGCATCAACCGGTTTGTGGATCTGGCCAGGAAGTTGGAAGATCTGGGGACGGATACGATTTGTATCAAGGACATGGCCGGACTCTTGGCCCCTCTCGACGCCTACCATCTGGTGCGTCGGCTGAAAGCTGCCGTCAAGGTCCCACTTCATCTCCACTCGCATTACACCTCCGGTATGGCGTCCATGACCTCGTTGATGGCAATCCTCGGAGGCCTCGATATGCTCGATACCTCCATCTCTCCGCTAGCAGGGGGAACCTCCCACCCAGCAACGGAAACCGTCGTAGCATCGCTCCAGAATACCCCCTACGACACGGGACTGGAGCTCGCATCTTTCCAGCCGATCACCGAACACTTCAGAACGGTTCGCCGCAAATACCGCCAGTTCGAGAGCGATTTTACCGGCGTGGATGCAGAAATTCTCACGTCGCAGATTCCCGGCGGGATGCTGTCGAATCTGGCAGCACAGCTCACTGCGCAGAACGCACTGGACCGGATGAAAGAAGTCCTCGACGAAGTCCCGCGTGTGCGAAAGGAAATGGGCTATCCCCCACTCGTGACCCCGACTAGCCAAATCGTCGGCACACAGGCAACACTCAATGTGTTGACCGGTGATCGATATAAAGTCATCACCACCGAAACGAAAAACTATTTCTTGGGATTATATGGCCGTGCTCCTGGACAGGTCGATCTCGACGTGATGGCACGCGCCACCGGCGATGAAACGCCAATCAAAACCAGGCCGGCTGATCGCCTGGAGCCGGAATTGGATGAGGCGAAAAAAGAGCTTCCGGACTCGGCTCAGACCGTCGAGGACCAGCTGTCGTTCGTGCTGTTTCCCGCCATCGCTCGAGACTTTTTCGAAGCCCGAGAGAAAGGTGAGCTAACACCCGAGCCGCTCGAACTTGGGTCAGCCAAAGGCCCAACTACCGCTCACGAACTGCACTTGGCCCCCGTCGAATTCAATGTCACGGTGCATGGCGAAACCTATCACGTTAAGGTCTCAGGTTCCGGCCGAAAGATCGATGGGCGCAAGCCCTACTATATCCGTGTCAACGATAAGCTCGAAGAAGTGTCGCTCGAACCCATCCAGGAAGTGCTCGCTGGTGTCCCGGAGTCCCAGGAGACAGGATCAGGAGGAAAGCCAAAACGGCCGAGGCCGTCGAAGCCAGGCGATGTGGCTCCACCGATGCCCGGTCGGGTCGTCAAGGTGTTGGTTGCCGTTGAAGATCAAGTCAAGACTGGCGATCCGCTGTTGATCATTGAAGCGATGAAGATGGAAAGCCAGGTGCCGGCGCCAATTGATGGGAGAGTCGTTGCGATCCTGACTGCCGAGGGCGACAATGTGAAGACGGATGAAACCGTCATCCAACTGGAGTAATCCCATCAGCGGCTCGATCCTCCGCCCATACAGACTCCGGCATCTAGTGCCCCTCGTCCTCTGTCTAGTATCGACGCTCATGACCGCCTGTGCTCCACCCTCACAAATCCCGCCCTATTTTGAAACGTTGGAACGCACCCCGATAGAGCGCATCCCCATCAACACCGTGCTCGTCCATGGTCAACGGATTGCCTATCTCGATGTCGGTACTGGCCCGCCGGTCATCCTCATCCACGGCTTTGGCGGATCGATGTGGCAATGGGAGCATCAGCAACATGCCTTGTCTCAACATTTTCGTACCCTGACACTCGACCTACCCGGTTCTGGGTTGTCCGATAAACCGGACATTGAGTACCTACCGGATCAGATGTTGGACTTCTGTATCGGATTCATGGACGCCCTGCAGATTCCTCACGCCACGCTAGTCGGCAATTCTATGGGCGCAGGGTTGGCCATTGGCATGACCTTGACCCACCCCTCCCGTGTCGACAAGCTCGTGCTCATCAGCGGACTACCGTCTCAGGTCATGGCCAAGCTCACCAGCCGGTCGTTCAGGCAAGCTCTGGAATCTCGAGCCCCTTCCTGGCTCGTCTCCTTCGGCAACTGGCTGTTCGGCGGGCTGGTCACCGATTCCGTTCTGAAAGAAATCGTCCACGACCACACCCTCCTCACCCCGGCCGTCATCGAACGGTCTAACCAGAACCGCCGACGCCCCGGCATCATCAAGCCCATCATGGCCGTCAGGAATGCCCTCCCTTCCTGGGAAGCCGATTTCGCCCCACACCTCAGCAGCATCACGCACCCAACCATGATCATCTGGGGTGAACACGACCGGGTGTTTCCCCTGGCTGTGGGTGAAGAACTGCACTATCGAATTCGCGGATCCACATTCATCAGAATTCCCAAGGCCGGTCATATGCCGCAATGGGAACGGCCGGACCTGGTCAACCGATCGGTGATCGCGTATATTCAACCGTCACCCTGAACAGAGGGGTCGAGTGGGATCCCCACTCGTTATCTTCAAAAAGGAGCCTACGATGCAGATGAGATATGCTGGTTTCATTGGCACCACACTGTGCCTTTCGCTTGGCCTTGTTGGATGTCAAACGATGGGAGGGTCATCTGGCGCTGGCTTTTCCTACAAGAATATGCCGGTGGCAAATGGAACTGCTATTGCGGGGGAAGGCAACAAGGTCCTCTTCAAGGGCGACCCGTTGACGCTCGCCGGCAATGGAGTCAAAGTCGGCGACGCGCTCCGCGATGTGAAGGTCGCGCAGAACGACTTGTCCCTCGTGAACATCGCGCAGACCAAAGGCGCGGGAAAAGTCCGTATCATCAGTGTGGTCCCCTCGCTCGACACCCCAGTCTGCGAACAACAGACGCATCTTTTGAGCGAGCGCAACAAAGGCCTTGATAAGATGGTCGAACTCATCACCGTGAGCGTCGATACGCCCTTCGCCCAAAAACGGTTTGCGGCAGAAGCGAAAATTGCCAACGTCACCTTCCTGTCCGACTACCGGGGTGCCGAGTTTGGCAAGACGCATGGTCTCTTTTTGGAAGGACTGCATATTTTGACGAGAGCGGTCCTGGTCGTCGATAAGACGAACACCATCCGCTATCTTCAAATCACCCCGGAAATCACTCAACTCCCCGACATGGAAGAAGCCGTGCAATTTGCTCGTCGATTGGTGACGGAGAGTTAACTAGAAGATCCCTTGAAGCTGAGATCCTGGGGGAGCGTTGAGTCGCTCTCCCAGGTACCTCCTCACCTTCCCAAAGCTCTAATGGCTCATTACGATTTGCTCGTCATCGGCACGGGACCTGCCGGCCAAAAGGCTGCCATTCAGGCAGCCAAGCTCAACAGGAAGGTCGGGATCATCGAGCGAAAGGCCATCGTCGGTGGAGTCTGCATCAATACCGGCACCATTCCAAGCAAATCCCTCCGCGAAGCGGTGCTCTACCTCTCCGGGTTTCGACAGCGAAATATCTACGGAGGTGAGTACCGCGTCAAGAAGAAGATCACGATCGAAGACTTGGCCTTCCGCGCGAATCATATCATCAAGCACGAGATCGAGATCGTGCAGAATCAGATGGCCCGGAATCAGGTCGATATGGTGTTTGGTTCCGCCAGCTTTCTCGACCCCCATCGGCTTCGCATTCAACGAGATCATGGCGCCCTTGAGCTGACGGCGGACTATATTGTCATCGCCGTAGGGACAGAACCGGCTCGGCCGTCCCACATTCCGTTCGACGACCATGCGGTCATCGATACGGACGGCCTCCTGACCCTGAAACACATCCCCGACACCATCGTCATTGTTGGAGGCGGAGTGATCGGAACGGAATACGCCTCAATGCTCGCTGCCTTGGGAATCCCCGTCACCCTTATCGACAAACGACCGCGGCTGTTGGAGTTCGTAGACGCTGAGATCATTGACACGCTCCAACAATGCATGAAAGATCTTGGTGTGACGCTGTATCACGATGAAGAAGTCCTTGCGATCAAGCGAGAGCGAGACAACTCTATCCACGTGTCCTTGCGGAACAACCGGCCGATCCGGACGTCGACACTCATGTACGCGGTTGGTCGCGTCGGGGCGACAGGGACGCTCAATCTGGAAGCCATCGGATTGCAACCGGATACCCGAGGACGGATTACCGTGAATGAACACCTCCAAACCTCGATTCCTCACATCTATGCAGCCGGTGATGTCATCGGTTTTCCGGCGCTAGCCTCGACATCGATGCAACAGGGCCGCCACGCGGCCTGCCACGCATTCGGTCACTCGGATCGCACGGATACCTCGCTCCTCCCGTATGGCATCTACGCCATTCCTGAAATCTCAATGGTGGGACGAAACGAGGAAGAACTCACGCAGGCAGCCATCCCCTTTGGGATTGGCATCGCCCGGTACAGGGAGATTGCCCGCGGGCAGCTCATTGGCGACGAAACCGGCATGCTCAAGCTGCTGTTCCATCGCGACACCAAACATCTACTGGGCGTTCATGTTATCGGCGAGGGAGCGACTGAGCTCATCCACATCGGCCAAGCTGTCATGGCTTTTCACGGCAAGATCAATTACTTTATCGACACGGTCTTCAATTATCCGACCCTGGCCGAATGCTACAAAGTTGCAGCCCTAGACGGCATGAATCGTATGTCAGGACCCTGGGTTCCCTACATCTGACAGTACAGTGCGTGGTGTGAGACGCCTCTCGTGCGTGAGAGCCACAACACATACCGAAAGGAGTAGCTTATGTCATTTTCAAACCACCTGCGCAAGCTCGCCACATCCATCTGGGATGCCCAGCTAAGCCATCCATTCGTCGTGGCCCTCGGCAACGGCACATTGCCTGAACAGAAATTTAGATATTACATACTACAAGATGCCAGATTTCTCGGCGATCTGGCACGTGTGTTTTCTGCCGCCGCCCTGAAGGCACCTGATTCGGAATCGGCCTTGCGGTTCAATAAGCTGGCAGAAGAGACTATCATCGTCGAGCGGAGCCTACACGAAAGCTACGGAAAGAAATGGGCACTGACGGCGAAACAGATGACCTCTGTGCCCATGGCGCCAACAAACTATGCCTACACCAGACACATGCTGGCCGTCGCCGCCTCAGGCACCGCGGCAGAGATCACCGTCGTCGCGCTCCCCTGCGCCTGGGTCTACTGCGTCGTTGGACAACACTTGTTGCGGAAAGGTCCACCGGCCAAGAATCATCCCTACCGAGATTGGCTCATGCTGTATGCATCGCCGGAGTTTGCCCAAGTCCAGCTGTGGCTGCGAAAAAAAGTTGATCAGTGGGCCAAGACCGCCGGCAAGGAAGCACTGCGGCGCATGGAAGACTCCTTCATCATCAGTTCACGCTATGAGTGGATGTTCTGGGACATGGCGTGGAACGAAGAGAAGTGGCCGGTATAGGCAATGGACGGAGCCATGATCCTGGGGATAACGGCCGGAACCTTGACCACGGTTGCCTTCATTCCTCAACTCGCGAAAGCCCTAAAATCAAAGTCAACCGGCGATCTATCCTGGGGAATGGTGCTGATGTTCACGATCGGCGTGCTGCTATGGCTGATCTACGGAATCTGGATCGATTCGCTGCCTGTGATTCTGGCCAATGCAGTGACCCTTCTTCTCCAGCTTGGCATCGTCTCACTCAAAATCAAATACGGGTAGCGTCATAGTGGTCTCAAGACAACACCCCATCGTCTTGCACGATACTGTTCGCTATGCCTTCTGTCTCGCCTTTGCCAATGCCAACGCCATCGCGCTGATCGGCTGAGGCGCTCGCGCCGCCTGGCTCGACACTGATGATCTACGCCCACGCGAGTCACGTGTTGCCTGGCTCCCAGGCTGTGCCTGACCAGATGGACGGCTAGCTGCATCCTCCAGACGCATCGTCAGTGCAATCCGCTGACGCTTCAGATCAACGTCGATGACCTTCACCTTCACGATCTGACCCGGCTTGACCACCTTGTGTGGATCTTTGATGAATTTATTGGCCAGCGCCGACACATGCACGAGCCCATCCTGATGGACGCCGATATCCACGAACGCCCCGAATGCCGCGACATTTGTCACCACGCCTTCCAATACCATACCGGCCTGCAGATCAGTCAGCGATTCCACCCCTTCCCGGAAACTTGCCGTCTTGAATTCTGGACGAGGGTCTCGGCCTGGCTTTTCCAGCTCGACAAAAATGTCCCGTACCGTCGGCACCCCGAATTGTTCATCGGTAAAATCAGTCGGTAGCAATCCCTTCAAGACCGCCGGCTGACGCATCACGTCGGTAATCCCGGCTCCCAGTCGCGTCAGAATGCGTTCAACCACCGGGTAGGCCTCTGGGTGAACAGCGGACCGATCTAAGGGATTATCGCCATCGGGAATGCGTAGGAAGCCCGCCGCCTGTTCGAAAGTTTTTTCACCAAGGCGCGGAACCTTGCGAATCGCCGTCCGGTTTGGGAACGGCCCGTTCGCATTGCGATAGTCCACAATATTCCTGGCCAATGCCTTATTGAGGCCTGAGACCCGTTCCAACAAAGGCACCGAAGCCGTGTTGACATTCACACCCACCGCGTTGACGCAATCTTCAACCGTGGCATCAAGCGACCGCGCCAAGGCCCGTTGATCAACGTCATGCTGATATTGGCCTACTCCAATCGCCTTCGGCTCGATCTTCACCAGCTCAGCCAGCGGATCCTGTACGCGCCGAGCAATCGACACCGCGCCTCGTAAACTGACATCCAACTCGGGGAACTCAGCCGCGGCAAAGGCCGATGCCGAATAGACCGACGCCCCTGCCTCACTCACCACGAGTTTCATAACATTTTGTTCTGGTCGTTGCGCGGCGACCAGCTTGATCACCTCGCCGGCCAACTTATCCGTCTCCCGACTAGCCGTCCCATTCCCAATGGACAGCAATTCCACGCCATGTTGAACGACGAGACGAACGAGTGCCTGCAACGCCCCCTGCCAATCATTGCGAGGCTGATGCGGATAGATGGTTTCCGTCGCCAATAATTTCCCCGTTGCATCGACCACCGCCACTTTGCACCCGGTGCGAATACCAGGATCCAAACCGAGGATAACTTTTGGCCCGGCCGGTGACGCCAATAACAACTCATGTAGGTTCCTGGCAAAAATCTTGATTGCCTCGGCCTCGGCGGCTTCGCGCAATTGCACCAAGAGTTCGGTGCTGATCTGGAGATGCATCTTGACACGCCACGTCCATTCGCACACACCGGCTAGCCATTTGTCCGCAGATCGCCCTCGATCTTCGATGCCCGCGTGAGCCGCAATCGTTGATACGCAGGGGTGGGGAACGACCTTGTCCAGGGCCTCACCTAAACCCAATTCGAGTTTCAAGACTCCCAGCGTACGACCTCGGAATAGTGCAAGGGCCCGATGCGACGGAATGGTCTTGATCGACTCCGCATACGCATAGTAGTCACGAAACTTCTCCTCTTCCGCCGTTTCCTTGTCTTTCATCACCGCCGACGTGAGGACACCCTGATCCCACAGCCGAGTCCGCAACACGGCTAAGAGATCGGCCGTTTCCGCAAACCGCTCCATCAGAATGTCCCGTGCCCCTTCCAGCGCAGTCTTGGTATCAGGCACATTGATCGCCTCCACCCCTTCGGCAGCCGGCACAACGCGAATGTACTTGAATGCTTCTTGCTCGGGATCCAACCTCGGATCAGCCAAGAGACTATCGGCCAACGGTTCCAACCCCGCTTCGCGGGCGATCTGCGCGCGTGTGCGTCGTTTCGGTTTGAAGGGGAGGTACAGATCTTCGACAACCTGCTTGGTGGCCGCGGCCTCAATGCTCGCACGCAATGCATCCGTAAGCTTCCCCTGTTCTTCAATCGAACTCAAGACAGCAGTGCGGCGCTCTTCCAATTCGCGCAGATAGAGCAATCGTTCCTCCAGCGTGCGCAGGTGTGTATCGTCCAGGTTACCGGTCGCCTCTTTCCGATAACGTGCGATGAAGGGCACTGTCGCCCCGCCATCGAGCAGCGCCACGGCTGCAGCAACCTGAGAAGCTCCGACACCGAGCTCCTTGGCGATGATCGGAACAATCTTGACTTGCACCGCATCCGGAGAAATCTGAGTCGTTTCAGTTGTCATCGGTCTCACGTACCTATGTTTCCGAACGCGTCAGCGGTCCGCGCTCTCTAAGAGTGAGCATCCTGAGGTTGTTCTGAATGTTCGTACCGTACGGAACATTCCAGCCATATCGTTGGCGGCAACCAAGTTTTCCCGTAGCCCGGTAGAAGAAGAGACATGGTTATCAAAGTGATACGTCGAATTCAGGAAGACATGACAGGATTTCGGCACACGAGTTAATGAGCAAGGGTTCCAAACGCGGCAAATAGTCGCCCCGCAAGGTAATAGGTCCCACGGGCGTCGCCCATGTGCTTGCGTCGGAGGAAATCGTTCAGCACTCGCCCATCCAGGGCTTTGTGTGTGTCCGGATGCTTGAGATTCATGCGATACCGTTCAATCCCTGCTGAAACCGAACTGACGAACACCACGGTCCCATCAAGGTCCACCTTCTCGACGACACCGACATGGGTGAGCGGGTCGTTCGGCAATCCATCTCGGTTGAAATCCCAGGTGTTATGGAAAAAGACCAGATCTCCAGGATGGACGGTGGGTCCATAGTGAATCCGCCCATGTTCTACCACATGGGTAAAGATGCGCCCGACGCCGTTGCCACCATCAAGCTCGCCGAGCCCACCGTACAAGTCCACACGCTGCGAGGCGTAGACGCCTCGAACAAAACCTGAGCAATCTGGAGTATAGTTCCGTCCATCCACCTGAATACGGGACTGTCCGACAAATCTCACTGCTGTCTTCGCCAGCGCCATCTGCCGTGGAACACCCTTTTCCATGTCACAGCAATGGGCTCCACGTGTGCCCATCGTAGGAATCACACTCCTCTCATCCTGTCGCGTCTGACGCCCGGTCTCGGCACACCCGCCGAGCGTGCCGACAACGAGCACAACCACGAGACCGATCCTGAAGGAATGCCTGTCGCCAACTGACCTCATAATGCTTCAGTATACCGACCAGCGGCTGTAAGACAATACCTGCGTGCGGTTCAGCTACCCTCCCGCGCTCCCCACCGGTCCACCCGGTTCGGTCATACGCCAAGGATCGAGGAGTTGCGCGAGGCGTTTATCCGGCAAGACCTTTTGGTCTTTTGCCATCTGCCTGACGGTCTTACCGGACTTGTAGGCATCCTTCGCCAGTTTAGCCGCAGCTTCGTAACCGATCTCCGGTGCCAAGGCGGTACACATCGCCAAGCTTTCCTCGATGAGACTCTTGCATCGCTCTTCGTTCGCCTTGATCCCTTCAATACACTTGACCGAGAAATTGTTGGAGGCTGTGGCTAACAGCTCAATGGACTGAAGAAGATTGTAGGCCATGACCGGCATCATGACGATCAGCTCAAAATTCGCCGCCTGCCCACCGACCGTCACCGTCACATCATTCCCGATCACTTGCGCACAGACCATCGTGACGGATTCGGCAATCACCGGATTGACCTTCCCCGGCATGATCGATGAACCAGGCTGCGTCTCTGGCAGATTGATTTCGCCAAGTCCGCACCGCGGCCCGGAGCCGAGCCAGCGAATATCATTAGCGATCTTCATAAGACTCACGGCTAGTGTACGCAGACACCCGCTCGCCTCCACAAGGGAGTCCTGTGCCGATTGAGCCTCGAAATGATTCTTGGCTTCCTTAAACGAACAGCCGGTTTCTTTGGAAATGACGGCCATGACTTTCTTTGAAAATTGCGGATGACAGTTCAGCCCCGTGCCGACCGCGGTTCCCCCCAATGCCACCTCGCTCAAGGCGGCCTGAGCTTGTTTGACTCGCTGAATACCAAGCTCGATCTGGCGAGCATAGCCACCGAATTCCTGCCCAAGGCGAACCGGCGTGGCATCTTGTAGGTGCGTACGCCCAATCTTTACAATCTGATCAAACTCCTTCGCCTTACGCTTCAACGCCTTATGCAATCGAGTCAGCGCCGGCAGCAACTGCTGCTGCATCATTTCCGACGCAGCAATGTGAATAGCGGTTGGAATCACATCGTTGCTCGATTGCCCTAAATTCACATGGTCGTTCGGATGCACCAACTTGCTGCCTCGCACACCACCGAGCAGCTCCGTTGCGCGGTTCGAGATCACCTCGTTCGTGTTCATATTGGTAGACGTACCGGACCCAGTCTGAAAAATGTCGACCGGGAACTCGGCATCCAGCTTGCCATCGACCACTTCAGTCGCCGCCAGGTTGATCGCCTCAGCCGGTTTTTTATCCAATAACCCAAGGGAGTGATTCACCGTCGCGGCAGCCCGCTTGATCATTCCCATGGCTCGAATAACTGCCCGTGGCATGCGCAGCGAACTGATCGGAAAGTTCTCGATCGCACGCGCGGTCTGCACTCCGTAATAGGCCTCAACGGGAACAGCCAGTTCCCCCATGGTGTCTCGTTCAATTCGAGTCGAGGCTGACGGCTTGTTCTGATCCTGTTTCATGCACAGTGCTCCATGGTAAGAGGTTCCAACTCCTTGCGGGCGTCATGATAAACTCAGCCCGCTCACTTTCACAAGAGCAGACAACATGACTCCCCTTGACAGGGCCAGAAATTCTCGACCGTCGGTACAAGGAGATCGACAGGCCTTTTCAAACCCACGCCAACAATGGCAGGCAGTATGTCTTGAGGTGTCACCCGATGAAACGGTTTTGAATTAGTGAGCTAGGAGGGGCATACCGACAAACAAGAAGGCCCGCCTTTCCAGACGGGCCTTTGCGACAACCAGTGAATCCACCGACTCCCTGCCGATCGGTCATCCAAGGCAAGAGGCCCAGCGGATGGGCTCCTATCAGATCATCACATACGAGCGATTTCTCCCTCGACTCCTTCAGCTGTATTCGTCTTCGGCTGAAACACGTACGCTGGTTCCCGTTTAGTGATCCTGAATACATGCACGATATCTATCCCCATCCCTATGAATGCCAGGCACCATCCACCGACAATCATCCACCAGGCTAACGAAAACACATCCGAAGGCTGGTCGAAGTTGAAGACGGCCACCACACCGCCGAGTGCCAGCACCATTCCGACTGTCACCAGCGAATAGCTGAGAGTTTTCATCTTTGCCTCCTCAAACAGGTCAGGTGTTTGAATAGGGTCGACAGCTGAGCGAACGGCCGACACGCCTTTTTATCTGTGCAGAATACCGATCACGACCTCCCCCATAATTTATCCATTTCCGGCCTGATTACCATTAAAATCGCGATGACGCTCGCCTCCTGTCTCGTATCATGAGAGATCATGGCGACGATCTGCCTGACTGATTGGATCTGTGTGAAGCGGCTGGCATTACCATAAGCGTCAGCCCTTGCGCATGCCAATGACACTGAGGATAGTGCGGCGCACTCTACTCGATTTCATCAAATACGCAATACGCAAAGATGACCCTAGGAGTAGACCTGATACAGCCTTAGCCTGCGATGCACTGAATGACCTGATGAGCGATCACAGAAGGCCCTATGCGGGTGGGATGGATTCAAAGAAAATGGCCCGCCTGGGAAGGCGGGCCGTTGTTCTCAGGAACCTTTCAAAGCAGCTTACGCCACCTTCACCTCGATCGCCTTTGGCTTCGCTTTCTCCGACTTCGGCAGATGGAGGTTGAGCACCCCATCCTTGAACTCGGCTTTCACTTTCTCCTCTTCGATCACATCAGGCAACGAGAAGGTCCGGACGAAGCTGCCATAGGACCGCTCGATCCGATGGTACTTCTTTCCTTTCTCTTCCTTCTCATGCTTCCGTTCCCCCTGGATCGTGAGCACACCGTCTTCCACCGTCACCTTGACGTCTTCCTTCTTCACATCGGGAATTTCCGCTTTAATCTGATACTCCCCTTCCGTCTCGCTGATGTCGACTGAGGGCGTCCAATCCGCCACGATCATCGTTTCTTTCCCATTGGTTCGCGACACAGCCGGGCGTGCGAACATGCGATTCAACTGATCTGAGACTTCTTCCAGCTCCCGAAACGGATCCCATCGTACGAGTGCCATAGCAACCTCCTCCTTGGCCTTCCATATGGTTGTCAGGTTATCGTCGCTGGCGCCGCGCCGATTCAACTGCCTATTTGATAGATAAAGCGGCGGGCAGATAAGTCAAGGGGCTACACAGCCATCTAAATACGTGGGTTATCGCTGATCAATAGGCACGTAGGGACGGTCATGCTCGCCGGCATAGATTTGATCGGGCCGAAACAGCTTGTTTTCACGCAACTGCTCCAGCCAATGGGCCAACCAACCCGACACCCGTGATATGGCAAACAGTGGAGTAAAAAGATCAACATCGATTCCCATCTTGTCGTAGATGATGCCGGAGTAGAAATCGACGTTCGGGTAAATGCCCTTGCTGTTCAGCATGGTTCCAGCCGCCGTCTCCACTTCCAGGGCAATTTCATAGAGCGGTGAACTTCCGCACTCTTTGAATAAGCGCCGACAAAGTTCCTGTAGAACCATGGCCCGAGGGTCCTTGACCGTGTAGACACGATGGCCGAATCCCATCAGTTTTTTCTTGTTCTGCAACGCGTTCTCGACATAGGCTTTCGCCTTCGCCGCCGTACCGATCTCTCGGAGCATCACCACCACTTCTTCGTTTGCGCCTCCGTGCAGGGGGCCTTTCAGCGCGCCGATCGACGAAGCCACAACTGTATAGGGATCAGCCAGCGTCGAAGCCGTGACCAGTCCCGTAAACGTGGATGCGTTCATGGTGTGTTCGGCATGAAGGATCAGACAGTCATCGAAGATTTTCGCCCATACCGATGGAGCGACTGACTCAGTGAGCATGTATAAGAAATTCTCGCTGAATCCGAGATCATCCCGCGGCGGGATCGGATCATCGCCGTGGCGCAGTCTTGCCCAGGCCGCGACGATCGTCGGCAGCTTGGCGACCAATCGCACCGCGCTCCAATAGTTATTCTCGACGTCCTTGACCTGACGGCCTGGATAAAACATGCCGAGTGCCGCCACCGCCGCCTGGAGCGCATCCATGGGATGGCCCTGTTCGGGAAGGCACTTCAGCAAATCAATGATACGGAACTTGATGCGCCGATGACGGGTCACGTCCGTGGTCCATTGTTGGAATTCAACCGCTGACGGAAGATGTCCGAACAGCAGGAGATAGGCGGTTTCCAGGTACGATGACTCTGCGCACAGGGTCTCAACTCGGATGCCGCGGTATTCCAGTATGCCGCGTTGACCATCGACATCGCTGATGGATGAGGTCGCCGCAGGAACACCAGCCAGGCCTGGCATGAAATCATGGGGCATGATGTATCCTCACATGAGTAGAACTCTTGTGGTAGCTCTTTTTACCCTAACATGACTGTACGTCATTCTTGCAATGGAAAATCGTGCTTGGCATACTGAATTCAAAGCCCATCGACAACGAGGGCCGGACGAGGTGATGAACGAGGGATGTGAATGAGACACCCAGCCTTCCTCCTCTGTAGCATTCTCATCCTGCTGGTCGGCGTCGCGCACACGACCTCCGCCGGAATAGAAGAAGAGATTGTCGCGTTCGCCGTCGTCAGCGAGCTTCCCAAAGATAAAACACGGGTTCCTGCGAAAGTCGCAATCGATGGATCGGTCACTGACATGAAGCTGCTGGCATCCGATCATATCCTGTCCAATTTAGCCTGGAAACAATTGGAAATCTGCCATGCGCTCAAACTCGAAGGCCAGAAGTCTTCAGAGGGATTCCGGATCCACTCGGTGCGCGCCATCGACGGGGCCATGCTCCCGATGATGTTACAGGGCTATGCGGGAGATTGCCTGCTCAAAAAGGCCTTGGAAGTGGCCCCCTTTGTCGATTAGCATCTGACAGGATGTTGAAAAATTCCTCCAGCGTCGTTCTCGCGTCGCTCAGAGTCTCAACGTACGGGAAGGCGAAGGCAAAATACTTATCCGCTCGCATATGATCGAAGCGAGCGGTTCAAGCGAAGCTTGGTATGTACCTCCTCGTCTCTTCGCTTGCTGCGGCCTTGCTGGAAGGCCTTTTTGAACATCCTGTGGGTAATGCTGATCGTCAGATGGTACAGTCTGGGCACTGCTCCGGTTCCTGATCTGACTCGCGTTCCTCTAGGGTGAGGGGGAAGAGTATCCCACAGGATAGGCAGGATCGGATCTCAAAATAGGGAACGCCGTGCTCATCGAGTTCGGTCGGAAGTAGGAGCTCTCGTGGGTCATACCCGACCAGCCCCTCGTCACTGAACTTGACCACGGCGAGTCGGTCGTTGAAGGCTTCGAACGTCGCTTCCTGTCCTTTGCGAGCAAGCATATGCCCAAGGACAAAGACCGGCTGCCCTTTACGCTTGATGCGGAGATCCTTTAGTGTTCGATGGGAGGCAGTGGCACACGCGAACTGACCGGCAGAGCTGGTTCCAACCCACGGCATACAGGACCCTGTTGCAAAAACATCACCGACCGAGATCTAATACATAGACTGAAAACATTCGTCAAGACGCGTCTTCTCACCAAGGAGTGACTATGGCAGATATCACGATTTATCACAAACCGACCTGCACGACGTGCCGACAAGCTGTACAGATGCTCAAAGACAGCGGCAAACCCTTCAGGGCCATCAACTACTACGAGCAATCATTTACCAAAGCACAGTTAAAAGCCATCTTAAAGAAAGCCGGCCTCTCCCCCAAAGACGTACTCAGAACCAAGGAAGATCTGTACCGCGAGCTTGGCTTGGCAAAGACACAGCTCTCCGACGATGCGCTGCTCGACCTGATGGTGAAACACCCAGATCTGATTCAACGTCCGATCGTGGAAAAAGGCGACCAGGCAGTGCTGGCAAGACCGGCGGACTCGATAAAAAAGCTCTTGTAGGTTCTGGACTCCGAACCTCCATGACGCGCGATCGGAGACGGAATTCCACGCAAGCGGGATCACTCAGCGATCGGAGACAGGCTCTGAGGGCGACCACCGAATCGTCCTGGTGTGTTGATCAATAGTGAGAGCGACCTTCCCGTCCAGCGCATCTAGTAATAGCTCGCCTACCAAGACTCGTCTCCATCCCCTCAGGAGTGGGAGATCCAGAGCCGATCGATTTGTCTTGGCCTCGACTAACTCCTGGAGGTCGGCCGTGGTCGCCAATAAGGTCGGCGCAATCTCTTCTTCCAGCGCGCGCGCCTTGACGATCGCCTGCAACAGCTCGACAAACCCGTTTGCTTCCGGCTCAGGCTTTCGCTCCCTGCTGAGCACCGGCCACGCCGAGGGTGGAAGTGCAAGTGCCGCGCAAATCGCTGCGAGTATCGACTCTCCATTGCGATCGACTTCTGACGGATGGAGACCTCTCACGTTGCGCAACTCATCCTGATGTCGTGGAGGTTGTCGCGCCAGCTGAAGCAGCACTTCATCCCGGACGACCCGACTGCGTGGCACATTTCTCCGTTTCGCTTCCCCTTCGCGCCACGTGGCAAGTTCCCGAAGCACCACGGCGGATTTGGGCTTGAGTTGATCCCATCCTCGTATGCGCTGGTAGCGTTCTTGCGGCTCACGACGAGTCTCGCCGACGGCCCCTTCAAGACGAGAGAACTCTTCATCCACCCACTGGAGCCTTCCAAGTTTCGACAGCCGACCGTGCAGATGGTCATGGATGGCCAACAAAAACGTCACATCCTCCAACGCATAGGCTAGTTGATCGTGGGACAACGGGCGAGCACTCCAATTCGTAAAGGTATGGGCTTTGTCCAGCCTCTTTCCATGCACCCGTTGGACCAGGTTGGCATAGGCGACTTGAGGCCCGAAGCCGACCATCGCTGCGGCAATCTGGGTGTCGAAGAACGGTTTCGGGATTTGCCCAGCATGGACGGCAAAAAGATCCAGGTCTTGCCGTCCGGCATGCACGACCTTCTGAACCCGCTCATCGCAGACAATCTCCCAGAACCCATCGAGGGCGCCCCCGGAGAGAACGGCTGGAAAATCGATAATGGCGGCGGTGTGTTCGGTCGCAACTTGAATAAGCTCGAGCTTCGGCACAAACGTCTCTTCCCCCACGAATTCCGTATCGAGCGCGAGGCGAGGGCTGTCCCGCAATTGCTCGCACAATTCGTTGAGTGCAGGTGCGCTTGTGATGTAGTGCTGTGGGGTGGTCATCGTACAAGTGCCTCACTCAGACGGGCTGTAGGAGCGATCCGGGGGCGACATCGGTTCCGTATTGCTGAGGCTGAGATATTCTTTGAGAAACTGATAGGCTTCCAACATGCGGCGGAGTTCCGGTTCTGAACTACGATCGCCGTTGTTCGCATCCGGATGCAACTGTTTCGCCTTGATTCGAAAGGCGGCTGTGACGTCGGCGAGTGAACTGCCGAACTCCACCCCCATGATCGCATAGGCATCCACGGCGTTGGTCACGGCATGTGGGCTCTCCGACAACGGTCCGGATCCGCTCGCGGCCTTGAGCATATCGGCGAGACTGACCCGCTTACGACGCCGTCGAGGACGTTCACGAATTTCGCTGTCGAATTCATCCCACCGGTCTTCGACGAACTCCAGTCTGGATTCCAGACGCATGGCACCGCTCAGGTCCCGAACGACCTCCAATTCTTCTTCGATCTCGATGAGGGACTTGATGACTTCCTCAAGCCCCTGTTCGACCTGGAAGAACCCATCCACTCGCTCTTCCATCATCGTATCAACGGCAAATTCCAAGCTGTCTTCCGTCTTTGAACGGAGTGAACCGATGCGTTTCTGCATGCCGCTTCGGAATTTCAGAAACTTCGCAGTCGAGAACGGCATGGCCCCCCCAGCCTTCAAAGAAGGCGCATTGTACCACAGCCGGATCGACAGCCAGAAGGCCGTCGTCAAGGAATGGTTACCCTGGTCACAAAAGTGGAGTTTACTCAAGAATAGGTGGATCGTCCGCTTTTGCCCGTCTTCTGGCGACCCCGCTGGCTCGCGCCGCAGCGGCGACGGCCCGCGCAACACAAGGAACGACTGCTTTATCAAACACGCTGGGAATAATGTAGTCTTCGCTCAAGGTGCCCTCTGGAATCACGTGGGCGATGGCCTGCGCGGCAGCCAACTTCATGGCTTCATTGATCTCGCTGGCCTGAACATCGAGTGCGCCCCGAAAGATCCCGGGAAACGCAAGCGCATTGTTGATCTGGTTCGGATAATCCGATCGGCCGGTTGCGAAAATCGCGGCGTGCGTGACCCCTAACTCCGGCGCAACCTCCGGATCTGGATTTGCCAACGCAAAGACGATTCGACCCGGAGCCATCAGATCGAGATCAGCAGCAGTCACCACATTGCCGACGGACAGACCGATAAACACATCGGCGCCTTTCAGCGCATCACGCAATGTGCCTTTGGGACTGTCGCGCGTCAAACAGGCACGAAGATCGGTTCGGCAGGCCCGTAGTTGCTCAGCCTCCCCACACAAGATGATGCCCTCCTTGTCGCATCCCAGCACATGTGCCGCACCGGCGGCCAACAACATTCGACAGCACGCCGTTCCCGCAGCGCCAAGGCCATTGACGACAATGCGAACCTGATCTAGTTGTTTGCCCGTGACCCGGAGCGCATTCGTCAATGCAGCCAGGAGCACCACGGCCGTGCCATGCTGATCATCATGCATCACCGGAATGTCGAGCGATTGTTTTAGCTTCTGTTCAATCTCAAAGCACCGCGGAGCACTGATGTCTTCCAAATTGATGCCGCCAAATCCTGGCGAAATTCCTTGCACGATACGCACAATCTCATCTGGGTCCTGCGTATTCACACAGATGGGCCAGGCATCGATACCGGCCAGCTCTTTAAAGAGCATCACCTTGCCTTCCATGACCGGGAGAGCTGCCTCCGGGCCAAGATTGCCCAACCCCAACACCGCGGACCCGTCCGAGACCACCGCGACACTGTTGCTCTTACACGTAAAGGTATACACTTTGGACTTGTCTTGTGCGATTGCGCGGGAGACACGACCGACACCCGGGGTATACACCATCGACAGGACATTCCGGGTACGGATGGGATATTTCCCCTCCACTCGAATCTTCCCCCCGAGATGCAGCAAGAAAATACGATCGGACGCCGACAGTACGGTCACGTCGGGCAGCTCGCCCAGCCGGGCGACGACTTTTTCGCCATGCTCCTCGTTCTGCACGTCGAATGTCATATCTCGAACCATGCGGGTCTTGGTCGCCGACACAAGATCGACGGCGCCGAGATTGGCCTGTTCTTCCGCCAAGAGTGCCGCCACTCTGGCAAAGATGCCGGGCTTGTTTGCGAGTTCGAGGCGAACCGTCAAGCGGTAGTTCGAATAGGGGCCAATGTCTCTCATGCAATGCCTCCGTTGCCTAGCGTATCATAACTTCCACGCAGGGCAAGAGCGGTAAGACCCCATCCGTACTCACTCACCCACGCCTCACCCCTCAATCCGTTGACGCTGTTCTCGCCACGATGCTAGGGTGCCCCCATGTCAATCTCTACCACTACACGACCCCCGAATCGACTGATCCATGAAACCAGTCCCTACCTCCTTCAGCATGCACACAACCCCGTCGATTGGTATCCATGGGGGCCGGAAGCGCTGCAGTTAGCGAAGACAAAGAATCGTCCCATTCTGCTCTCGATCGGCTATTCCGCCTGCCACTGGTGCCATGTCATGGAACGGGAGTCGTTCGAGAACGAGGCGATTGCGGAGCTCATGAATCGATGGTTTGTCTGCGTCAAGGTCGACCGGGAAGAACGGCCTGATCTCGATGAGATCTATATGGCCGCCACCGTCGCGATGAATCATGGTCAGGGAGGCTGGCCGATGACGGTGTTTCTGACACCCGCGCAAGAGCCATTTTTTACAGGCACGTATTTTCCTCCTGAAGACCGGTGGGGACGGCCTGGCTTCGGCTCCGTCCTGAAGAAGATTGCTGACTATTGGGAAACACGTCCCTCCGAAGTCCAGGATCAGGCCAAAGAACTGACGGCCCAGTTGCACAGTTCAAAACAGCCCCCCTCCCCCATCTCCATCAGCGAATCGGTGCTTGAAGAAGCGGTCGTCCAATTCACGGAGGACTTCGACGAAACCCACGGCGGGTTCGGCACGGCGCCCAAGTTTCCCCCGGCGATGGGATTGTCGTTCTTACTCCGGAGTCACCGACGCTCGGGAAATCCGCATACACTCACAATGGTGACCAAGACCCTCGACATGATGGCGGCCGGAGGGATCTACGACCACATCGGCGGCGGCTTTGCACGCTATTCGACCGACGCACGGTGGCTGGTGCCGCATTTTGAAAAAATGCTGTATGACAATGCGCTCCTGGCCCGCGTGTATGTCGAAGCCTATCAGGTCACCAAGAAGCCGCTCTATCGACAGGTGGCCACCGAGGTTCTTGACTATGTCTGCAGGGAAATGACTGGACCGGAAGGCGGCTTCTATTCGTCGACAGATGCCGACTCCGAAGGCGTCGAAGGAAAATTCTTTGTTTGGACCCCTACCAAGGTACAGGACGTCCTTAAGAACGACGAGGATGCACGGCGGTTCTGCGCACTCTACGACATCACGGAGTCAGGCAATTGGGAACATACGAACATCCCCAATCGGCTTCGACCTCTTGAAGACGTGGCCAGGCAGCTGAATCTGACCACCGACGAGTTGATGGAAATCGTGCCCCGTGCGAAGCCCCTGTTGTACAAAGCACGCCGACATCGTATCCCCCCGGGTCTGGATGACAAGGTGATTACCTCCTGGAACGGCATGATGCTGTCGGCCATGGCCGAGGCAGCCAGGGTCTTCGGAAACGCCGCCTATCTCAAGAGTGCCCAACGGACGGCTGACTTTCTGCTACACCGTCATGCCAAGCCGGACGGCCGCTTACTGCGCACCTCGCGCGGCGAGCGCGCCCATCTCGACGCCTATCTTGAAGACTACGCATACCTGACAGAGGGATTGCTGGATCTCTATGAAGCCGGTTCATCCGAATCGTATCTCCAGGCAGCCGCACGACTGGCGGAGTACCTGATCAGTGACTTTATGGACCATGAACGAGGCGGATTTTTCACGACGGCGACACACCATGAATCCCTCATTCTCCGACACCGGGAGGGCACGGACGGAGCCACGCCCAGCGCCAACGCTGTCGCCGCGTCCGCACTGGCCCGACTGTCCTTCCACTTTGATCGTGACGATTGGCGCCACGCAGCCATCGCTGCCACACGCGCCTACGGTCGGCAACTGACCCGCTACCCGCGCGCCTTCGCGAAGAGTCTGGCCGTGGTCGATTTTCTGATCGAAGGACCAGTGGAACTGGCCCTCGTAGGTCATGAGTTGCACGATGACCTTCGTGCCATCCGTGAGGCGGTGGCACAGTGTTATCTTCCCAACCGCATCGTGGCAACGGGTGCTCCAGGGCACCCCTCTTCGCTTCCACTCTTGCGAGACCGTCCAGCCCTATCCGGCAAGCCGACACTGTACATCTGTCGAAATTACAGCTGCCGGCAACCAATCACCGATCCCCGTGTGGTCTCAGCGGCGTTGCAGGCTGACCAGACTGTGCCGAGCGAGCATGGAACGGAACCAACGCTGTTGCAAGGGATCAGCCTTCCAGGGCACGCCACGATCCAGGGTACGGCGGCCTATGCGTCGCGATCAATGGCGCGGGACGGCGACACAGGCTTGGCATCAGGCTTTACAGTGCTCGGGTCGACCGGGCTGACCACAACACGGCTTGGATTCGGAACATACCGCGTCGATATGCAACAGGCCGACTATCGCGACGCGTTGAAAAAAGCCTTGCGAACGTCTTGTAATCTCATCGACACCTCGACGAATTACACGGATGGCGACAGCGAGCGATTAGTCGGCTCCGTGCTGGCCGAGCTGGCTGCCTCAGGTGAGGTTCGCCGAGAGGAAATCATCGTGGTCTCCAAGATCGGATATGTCCAGGGGCAGAATCTCAAACTTGCCGAAGCCAAGGACAAATCCGGCCGCCCCTACCCTGAACTGGTGAAATACGGAGAGGGCATTTGGCATTGCATTCATCCTGAATTCTTGGCGGACCAACTGACGTTGTCTCTCGATCGTTTGGGGCTGGCGACACTTGACCTCTGCCTGCTGCACAATCCAGAATATTTCCTCTCAGAATCGAAGCATCGTGGTTCAACTGATCTCACCGCACTTCGCGGGGAGTTCTATGCGCGACTTGAACGAGCCTTTGCCTATTTTGAAACACAGGTTTCGGCCGGACGGCTCCGCTTCTACGGCGTGTCGTCCAACACCGTCACTTCTGCGGCTGACGATCCGGAAGCGACCTCGCTCACGCATATGGTGCAAGCCGCTGAAGCCGCAGCCCGATCCGTCGGTGCGTCTGCCCATCATTTTCGTGTGCTTCAATGTCCGATGAATCTTCTCGAGGCCGGTGCCGCCAGGACCGCCAACACCGGCCCTCAACTTCAGACCGTGCTTGACTATGCGAGCCAGAACAGAATCGCGGTGTTCGTGAACCGGCCGTTGAATGCCATGGTGACTCCAAACAGGATGTTGAGGCTGGCAAATCTCCCGCTCGAAGATCCACCCATCGATATCGATCAACAGCTGAGCACGGTGGGTGTGCTCGAACAGGAATACCGAACTGTTCTCGCACCCAACATCCCCTCGTCCGGAACCGAGACGGCACCGGCCGAATACTTCAATTGGTCAGCCGAACTGCATCGCATTCATCCGCAGATACAGGGGCTCGAACATTGGGAACAGATCGAACACCACATGATCGCTCCACAGATCAACCAGGTCTTACAGCTGCTCACGCGCCAGCTTTCCGGAGATGGAGCCGAACAATGGGAACGCTGGCGTCAACGCTATATTCCTGAGCTTCTGACGCTGCTGCGTGGATTCCGGCGCGAAGCAATCTTGAGGAGCCATGCGCAGACAGAACGAATCGCCCGAACGATCGACCCTCTGTTGCCAGCCTCACACCGCATCGCGTCGCTCTCCCAAAAAATGTTGTGGCTGCTCACGAGTACGCCGGGAGTGACCTGCGTGTTGAACGGTATGCGGACGCCGAAGTACGTTGAGGATTCATTGGCGATCTTGAGATGGGAACCGATCAGAGATACCCAGCCGATCTATGAAGCGGCACTGACGCTGCCTCGGTAACAATCGGCTCATCCTTCCTGAGGAGGAGGATCTATGAGACAGGTTCGCAGTGTCATGGCATCAAGCACGTTCGTCCTCGTCATGCTCCTACTCCAGGGGTGCGCAGCAAAATGGTGGTGGGGATCGGAATCGGGGCAAGAGGGGCAGGCTCAATCAGAACTGATCAAGGAGCCCGTGATCAAAGAGATACCTCCTGACGACAGGCACCTGACCGACTCCCGAACAAGCCCGGCCATGCAGTCTGAGCTTGTCTCTCGAAACGCGACCGGCCTGGCCCATGAGACATTTGGTGACGTCCTATTCGATTTTGATCAAGACACAATCAGGATGGAGGCGATGCGTGCCTTGGACGCTAACGCCAAACATCTGCAACACGACCGAGCGACCCGCCTCCTTTTGGAAGGGCGCGGCGATGACTTTGGCACGTCGGCGTATAATCTCGTGCTGGGCGAACGCCGAGCACGAAATGTACAGTCCTACCTTCTGGAACTGGGGCTCTCCATCGATGTGACGACAACAAGTTACGGAAAAGATCGTCCGCTGTGTTTTGAGCATTCCGACGATTGCAGGCAGAGAAACAGGAGTGTCCATTTCGTCGTCAACTAATAGGCATATCCCACTCCGCCATGCTCTCCTTCTGGCTGTGCCTGTCACACACAGTTTACACGCTGATTGTTGACAGGCGCCTGCGCTTTCATTAAGGTCCAACGATTCTTCCATCGTAGGAAACTTCTGTGTCTAAGCTCGCCGTCATCGACATTGGCACCAACTCGATTCATATGGTGCTGGCTGAAATTCTCCCCGATGCCAGTTTTAAGATACTCGATCGCTTTAAAGATATGACACGGCTGGGCAACGGCGTCTTTGCCACCAAACGGCTCTCGGCCGAAGCCATGTCCCGAGCATTGGACGTCCTTAAAACGTTGGTCACGCTGGCCCGTAATAAAGGCTTCGACCGGATCGTCGCCGTCGCAACCAGTGCCGTGCGTGAAGCTCAAAACGGCGGTGATTTCATCTCCTTGCTCATGGAGCAGATGGGACTGAGGGTCAAGGTCATTAGTGGGGAGGAAGAAGCCCGGCTGATTTTCCTGGGAGTCAAGCACAGTATCGCCCTCCCGGACGGACCAACACTCGTCGTCGACATCGGTGGCGGTTCCGTTGAATTGATCGTGGGGAATCGAGATGGCCTGATCCACGGCAAGAGTCTCAAGCTGGGAGCAATCCGCTTAGCGGAACAATGTCTTCCCAAGACACCGCCGTCGGAATCGATGATGCGCGCCCTCAAGCAGGTCGTGATCACAGAGCTACGGGATGCGCTTGGATGTTTCAAGATGAAGAAGTTCCACTCCTTGGTCGCCACCTCCGGTATGGCAGGAAATGCCGGTGAGATCATCCATCTCCGTCATACCGGCCGACCGTTGCCTCAGCTGAATCTTGCGACCGTGTCGTTAAAGGATATCCGCAGCCTCGAAGCGGAGTTGGCTCAATCATCGGTGAAGGCTCGCCTGGCTATTCCCGGCCTGGACCCCAAGCGGATCGACACACTCTTACCGGCGACCGTAGTACTCCGGTGTCTGTTGGAGCTGTCGGGCCTTCACGCAATCACGCTGTGCGACAAGGCCATTCGTGAGGGTGTGATCTACGATTTTATCGTACGGCACCGAGAGGGGCTGAAAGCCGAACAGGATATTCCCGATGTTCGCCGTCGCAATGTGATCGGCCTTGCCCGACGCTGCCAGGCACCAGAAAGTCACTCACTGCATGTGGCCAACTTGGCACTGAGTCTGTTCGATCAAACGAAGAGAGAACATCATTTAGGCCACCAAGAGCGCACCTGGTTGGAGTACGCCGCCATCTTGCATGATGTCGGGTACCTCATCAATCCGAGACAGCATCACAAACATGCGTACTACCTGATCAAGCATAGCGACCTAGGGGGATTGACGGCCGAGGACATTGATGTGGTCGCCACCGTCGCCCGCTACCACCGGCGATCCGTACCGGCACTGAAACATGAAGAATTCACCCGTCTGACACCACGTTTGCAACGTGTGGTCAAGATCCTGGCCTCGTTGTTACGGATCGCCGACGGACTCGATCGAACGCATTTCTCTCTGGTTCAGGCCGTGCACGTCAAGTCAGGGAAACAGATCACAATCCAAGTTCATCTGACCGGGGACGCGGAGATGGAGTTGTGGGCCGCGAAGAGCAGAGCCGATCTTTTCGAACAGGTATTCCGCCGACGAGTGCAATTTTCCGGAATGCCGCTGAACACCAGACAATCATGAGCGAATCCCACCTCCTCACGACAGCCTCTCATCCTCATCCAGGAAAACTGATCATCGTCGAAGGCATCGATGGGGCAGGCAAAAGCACCCAATTGCAGCTCCTGCATAAGTGGCTTGAGTCCAAAGGCCACAAGGTGTTCTTTACCGAGTGGAATTCCTCGGAACTTGTGAAGGAAACCACGAAACGAGGGAAAAAGTCGAAGAGCCTCACCCCGACAACGTTCAGCCTATTACATGCGACGGACTTTGCCAGCCGCCTATATCATCAGATTCTCCCTCCCTTGAAAGCTGGCATGATCGTCCTCGCCGATCGCTACATCTACACGGCATTTGCACGCGACGTTGTGCGTGGCGTGGCCGACGAGTGGGTTCGGAAACTCTACGCGTTTGCGATCAAGCCCGACATGGCGTTTTACTTCAACGTTCCTATTGAAGTTGCCATCTCACGACTCCTGCGAGGCACTCGCGGCCAGTTCAAATACTATGAAGCTGGCATGGACATGGACCTGAGCCCTGACGTGACTGAAAGCTTCCGACTCTTTCAATCGCGGATCCTCGCGGAGTACGACAAGATCGTCGAGGAATATGGTCTCTTGACGATGGACGCGACACTGGAAATCGAGACTCAACAAGAGCACATGCGGGCGCTCGTGGAAGCGGCGCTCCGTGGCTATAAACCAAGACGAGGCACCTATGGCCGACGCACGCTTTTTTGGCGACGGTTTGAAATACCTAAATCCGAGTGATCTCAAAGGCAAGTTGATCGCCATTGAGGGAACCGACGGAGTGGGGCGAACGACGCACCTTGAGATGTTGCAGGAATGGCTGGAGGTCCAGGGATACGGGGTGATGACGACCGGTTGGACCCGCTCCAACCTCATGTCCAAGACGATCGAAGTGGCAAAGGCCGGCAATATTCTTGACCGTTGGTCACTCAGTCTCCTCTATGCGACGGATTTCGCTGATCGCCTGGAACATCAGATCATTCCGGCTCTTCGATCAGGGTTCGTCGTCCTGGCGGATCGCTATATCTATACAGCGTTCGCCCGCGATTTTGTGCGAAGCGCCGACCGCGCATGGATCCGCAATGTGCTTGGGTTTGCGTTGATTCCCGACCTCGTGTGTTACCTCCGTATTGACGTCGAGACTCTGGCGCTTCGAGTCATCGAAACCACTGGAATGAACTACTGGGAATCCGGTATGGATCTCCGTCTCGGAGGGGACCTGTATGATAGTTTCAAGAAATACCAATCGCTGCTGATCGGAGAGTTCGACAAGATGGCCCTGGAATTTCGCTTCAACGTCGTCGACGCGCGAAAGTCGCCCGAAGAGATCCAGAACGAGCTTCGAGGGTATATTCTCCCTGTGTTACAAAACCACAAGCCTCCCAGCGGTACGAAAGCAGTCCCGTCCTAAGACGATTCATCCTGTTTCTCTGTCCGCGTTCGCTTGCCCAAGACCCGCAGCTGCAGCGGTGGCAACCACCAGCGCAACCGCCCCTGATTCGGCTTGATGATGCCCTCTGCCTCAATGCATGCAGCGCCAGACTTCTTGAAAGGAAAGTTGGGAAATACTTTTCCACAGAGCAACAGACTCACAGCTTCACCAAGCTGAGGCTCATGTCCCACACAGATCACCACCGAGTCCGAGGGAAGCGTGTTGAGAAGTGCAACAAGCTGCTCAGGCTTCGCTCCGACAGCTAACTCTTCCCGTGTCTCGACCTTCAGAACCGGACAGACGACCGTACGCAGGATCCTCGCGGTATCATAGGCCCGCACGAACGGGCTCGTAAACAGATGAGTCGGCTTACAGTCGAGTGCAGCGATCCCAATAGCGGCCTGCTTGACACGTTTTTTGCCTTTCTCTGTAAGCGGACGATTTTCTTCCGTTCCTTCCCACTCGTCAGGTTCTACTGCAATACCATGGCGAATCAGAATACAGTCCATACGACCTCCCTCTATAGGGCGTGAGCCTACCACACCGCAACTAGGCAGTTAACACAAGTTTTACCTCTATGTGACCGTTCTGAAACGATGGCCGGATATTCTCCTAAGCAGATACAACGGAAAGGAAGAAGACTATGCCAGCACTCGAAGCACTTCGTCTGTTTGATAGCGGGGTTCTCTGGCGCCGGGCCGCTCATCTCGATCCTCTTGAGGTATGGAGCTTGGCCATGAAGGGAGTGCTCAGCCTCGTGATTCTGACGCTCCTGACCGCTCTAACCGGAGGCGCGCTCAAAACGTTTTGGGATATCCGCTTGCTCCTCGATCACTCGGCCGAAGTCGTATTGCGGCAAGTCATCGTCAATACACTCATCTTGCTGGCCATTGTCGAAGTATTCAAAACGACGGTGACCTACTTTCGGGAAGGTCGCGTCAAGGTGACGTTCATTGTTGATACGATCCTGGTCGTCATGCTGACGGAAGTGATTTCCCAGTGGTTCAAAGGAGGTGACTGGCAAGCGCTGACGGTGCTCTGCGGCATTGTGCTGGTGTTAGGAATCGTTCGCGTTATGGCCGTTCGGTGGAGTCCGACCTTGAGGGCAGAGCCTCACGATTCCGTTTACCATGATCTGTGTAACCAAGGAGGATCTCGATGACTCAACAGGCTGCAGTGAAACTATTAGCCATCGTCCACGAGCGGCGACAAATCCAACTTGAAGAACTCATATCATATCTTCCAGAGTTCACCTGGAATCAGGTGTTCTCGCTCGTGGATGAACTCAGTCGACGAGAACTCATCTGCCTGCGACGGCAAGGGTTCGGATACGAATTGCGAGTCCCCTCATTGTCCACGTAGCTGCTGTCTCATACTAGTTCTTTTTTGTGGCCACTGTCGGACGGCGAGAGCTGAGTTGCTCGATACGTTCAGCCACATCCCGATAGGCTGGATCTTCCCGCCTGATCCAGCGATAGGCTTCGAGTGTTTCTGCGATCCGGCCCAACGATTCCAGGGTTCGACCGAGGACATAGAGTATCTGAACGGTCTCCTTTGATGAGGCCGGTGTGGATTTGAGCGCCTTCTGAAACGCCGGGATGGCCTCCTCATAGCAGCCTGATAATTTATAACAAAGTCCAATCTGCGCATTAGCTTTCACGGCCAATGACGTATCGACGGCAGCCATCTCAAACTGATCGATAGCGGCCTTATGCAGCCCAGCCTTTTTGAGCGCGACTCCCCGCTCATAGCGCTCCGCCGGGCTCACTTCAGGGTCGGATGTGTCCTTGATCGAATCTGACATGACTCTCTCATTACTCTTCCCAACTCCCAACGGCACCCATCAATCAAGGCAGAAATCGTATCGTGTAGAGGAAAGAAATGGACGTCTACTTCCTGCTGCCGACAAACAAGCGTTGGACAGCATCTGCCAGACCGGTGACCCACGAGTGCTGTTTCGCGGCAAACTTCAATTTCGGATTTGACTGTTTCCGGGGCGACTGCAATCCTCGCAACCGGCTCGTGACATCTCGATACGTTGGGGCCACCTGATTGATTCGATGGTACACCTCGACCGCTTGGTCGGCCTTTCCGATGGACTCGAGACTGCGTCCCAAGACATAAAGCACGTCAAGCATATCCTGTTGCAAGGCTGTGGGATCGTCCAGAGCCGTGCGGAATGCCTGTATCGCCGCATGGTGTTCTTTCATCTTGACGTAACACAATCCGACTTGTGCATAGGCCTTGAACCACATGGATTTGTCCCTGGCTGCCGAATGAAACAACTCGACCGCGTCTTCCAATCGCCCTAGTTCTTTAAGATCCATCGCTCGCGCATAGTCATCCTCTGGAGGGCTCATCGACTGGGCCTCGGCCGATTCAACAGCCACCGTATTCAGCCCTGGGCTTGGAATAGGATCATCCAGTTCCGCGGGATCGTCAGGATCCGCCGCGAGTCCCACCAACTCCTCTTGCTCGGCCAGGGGAAGGATTCCGCCTTTGCTTCGATCAAGGGCAGCTTGGGCCACCAACTTGGAGGTAATGATTCTCACTTGTTCGGCGTACCCGTAGGTCAAGGCGATATCGGAGACTTGATTGATCAGTCTCGGATTCCCTCGACTCAATCGATGCACCAACGCACAGGCTTTGTTCGTAAAGAGAGACGGCAATCCACCGGCAACTCGTAATCGATGGCGAATACAATGGGCGGTATCACTTTCCGAGAGCGGTTTCAGATGATAGTCGACGACGATCCGCTGCGCGAATTGCGTCATGTCGATACGCCGAAGCAGTGTTTGGAGATCGGGTTGGCCTGAGAGGATGATCTGCAGCTTCAAGGTCTTGCCATCGTTCATGTTGGACAACAGCCGCAACTCTTCGAGCAACTCAGCACCCAGACTTTGCGCTTCATCAACGATGAGAATCACCCGTCGCGAGCGCTTCGCTTCTTGAGACAGAAACTCTGAAAAGAGATGGTAGGCTTCGATCGGATCAAGCCGCTTCGTACTTAACCCAAGAGACAACAGAATCCATGGCAAGAGCTGCTCAATATCATAACGAGCGTTAGTGACCAGCCCAATTTTATGTTTGCTGCCATGCTCAGCGATGAGCTTCTGAAGAAGAGATGTCTTCCCCATGCCGGGATCGCCAGTCAGCACCATAAACGGCGCCTGACTCAGAATCCCATATTCCAACAGGCTATAGGCGGTCTGGTGCTCCGAGCCGTGGTACAGGAAACTGCTGTCCGGCAAGAGCGCGAACGGCTTAGCCTTGAATCGATAGAATGCTTCATACATAGGTGCGCCGTTCGATGGCCGACCTCACGGGCTACGTGGCCACCATGGTCTTCATCTGCGCAAGAGTCAGAGACGATCGCCCTGCCTTGTTTAACACCGTTCCCAGAACAGGACGTGAATTCTTAACCAACGCCAGGGCCCGCTGCAGTTCTTCGCCCGTCGTCTTCCCCTCCTCCACCACCATCAGCAGCGCATCCGTGTAGGGAGAAAAGGCCAAGACATCCGCCGTATGGAGCAACGGAGGGAGGTCGAAGATGACGACTCGGGAGGGATACCGATGCTTCAACTCCTCAACGAGCGCCACCATTTTCGGCGAAGTCAAAATTTCGGTGGAGCTGGAGATCGCCCGCCCCCCTGGCAACAGGACGAATCGCCCTATTCCTGGATGAAGCAGTAGATCCTCGACCGGCTGATCGTCCAACAAATAATCCGCAAGACCAAGACAGTCGGTCAAGCCGAATACCTGATGCACCGTGGGGTCCTGCAAATCAGAATCGACGAGAAGGACCGTCTGGGTTGTTTCCATGGCAAGACTCACGGCCAAATTGACGGCCGTCAGTGTCTTACCCTCGCCGTACCCAGGACTCGTCACCCCCACCACATTCCATCCATTCTCTCGCAATCGCTGCGTGACCTGTGTTCGAAGAATTTTGTATGCATCGACGAACGGTCCGTTGTTGTGCGCGGCCATGACTCGATGCCTATGCAGCACCTCGTGCGGAATACTCAGCGATCTGGTTTTGGTATAGGTGATCGGCGGCGGTACCGAGTGAACGGTCTTCTTCGGGCTCTCCTCATGGGAAGAAGAGCCTCGCAAATCCTTGTACAATTCAAGCGCGGTCCGAATTCGATTCATATTAATCTATTACCTTATTCCACCCCAAACCGCCGCAGAGCGGTAAACCACAGAACATCCAACGGCATGATAAACACATGTAACACAACAAGGCCTGTCGCAACGGCACCTAGCCCTGCCGTCTGAACGACCCACCGTCGTAGTCTCGCATGCGAGACATCATCCTCGTTCGGCATGAACGGAATCACGGCCAAGGGGAACTGCTGCGTCAAGGCGACGAGCTGATCGGGTGTCCTGATCGAATGGTCAAGTGACTCGGCCGCCGCCCCTAAGCCGACTCCGGTGCCTACGGCAAGAATGCAACCAAGGAGAACGATGGCCATGCGATTCGGCTTATACGGTTTTTCCGGAAGACTGGGCGGGTCGATCAGTGAAAAGCGTTCGCCTTTTCGCTGAACCTCCAAACCTTCCGACACCTTCGCTTCCAATAATCGCGAGCGGATTTCCTGATACTTTTGCCCAGATGTATCGCGATCCCGCGTCAGCACCAAGTACTCCGGTTCAATCTCCGGAGCCCGTTCCAGACGCGTCGCATACTCCTGAAGTCGGCGCTTCACATCCACACGAGTCTTGCGAAGGGCTTCCAACGAAGAGGTTGCGGAATTCAGCTGAGCTTGAAGATTGATATAGGCGGGATTTTCAGGTCTCTGAGTCCTCTGCGCAAACGACATGGTTCCCAGCCGACCCGCTTCCTGTTCGAGTGCGGCAATTTTCCTCCGTGCTTGAAGAATATCAGGATGCTCGCTCCCCAGCCGTTCCATGTCAGCCGCAAGAGTGGTACGGGCGTCGAGCAGGCGCTTGGAGAGTTCCTCCGCATCAGGGCCCTGCCCGCTCTCTTTCTCCAAGGCATCAATCTCTTGTTTCATCTTCATGATATCCGGATGGTCCGGTGACAGATTGGCAGCTGCCCCTGCAAATTCAGCTCGAAGCGCCCGTACGCGCTCGGAGGAGTCCAAAATGCGTTCCCCCGTGACTGATAGAATCGGCGTGTTCGGCTTGATCGTCGCCAATTCTCCTTCGAGATAGCTTTTGCGCTCTTCATGGCCTCGGATCTGTTGATCGATATCCATCAACTCGCGCTCAGCTTGATTCATCATCTGCTGATTGAGCGGCATGAGCTCAGGAAGCGCTCCGCCTACTCGATGTTTAAACGACGCAACTTTCTCATCGATCTCACCGATATGCCGGGCGAGATTGTCCGCTTCCTGCTGAAGAAATGACGTCGCCTCCTGTGCTTGCCGCTCGCGACTCTTCAAGTTTTCCCCCAAAAATAAGCTGGTCAGCTCATTCGCTACCTTCTGCGCCAACTCCGGGGATTGATTTTGATATGCCACCATAAAAGCAATGGTCGCCTTGGTCGCATGCTGCGTGCGCTTATCCACGACGTCGGCACTGATCACTTCCACCTCGATGTCCTTGATGAAGCGTTTGACGATTTCTTCGGCCGGACTGTTCTTCCGCAAATCTTGGTAAAGATTGAATTGTTCGACCACTTTCCAGAGGGTCGTGCGGCTCATCACCTGTTGCTTGATCGTCTCAATCCGTTGATCGGCATAACTGGTGATGGTCGAACGGACGAGATCGGAAGGAATCTCCTGCTCCTCAATTAAGATGGTGGCCGTCGACTTATAGGTCGGCGGCCACAGAAATGCGAGCGTCAAGGACAGGGTCAAGATCCCCATACCAGTGAGAAGGATCAGTTTCCGGCGGCGATGAAAGGCTGCGAAATAGTCCTTCATGCTCATGGTCGGTTCGGATGCCTGTAGCTTCTGTGTCATAGCCTTAGTGAGAAAATGAAAGTTTGGGTGGATAGTAGGTCACCATGAACGTCGTCGCATGGGACTCGGCTGAATCTGCGGCAGTGTCAACATCGCGCCATCGGTACATATACGACACCTCCGCCTGCCACCATTCCAGTACCTTCCAGGAGAGCTTCGGCGTCAGGCTGACATAGCTGCTATCCGGAAAGACTCCGCCGATAGTCGCGCTGCTCTTTCCGGACGTGAGAATTCCAGCCAGATTCAGGGAACCTGTCAAGATTTCTGAAAACTCATAGGAACCAGCGATCTCTCCCCGATTGGTCTGAATCAATAATCCGAATCCACTGGGGGCCAGATCTCGAGCAAAAGTCACGCGCACTGTGGCCTTCTCCCAATTCTTTGTCATGTTCGCTCCTGCCAACCACACTGTATCGTAAGCCGTAATGGCACCAAGCGGAGCCTGCGAGGTTGAAGACAAGAATCTCGGACCACCGTTGATCGTCCCTGTCAGCGATTCAGAGAAGGCATGCGTCAGGCTCATGTTGATTCCAGGATAATTAGCTTGAAACCCAAACGGTGACCCGGTCGTGCGAAAGTGAGTATACGACCCTGATAATTGGATTTGATCCCGCTCGCTCAGCTGATACAGCAATCCTCCGGACCCACCCACCAATCGATTGTCAACCAACCTGGCAGTCTCATACGTGGTATCGGAAAACTGTGCATTCGATTGAAATGACAGTTTTTCGCTCAACTTTCTTGTCCAGGTTGGGTTCAATGTCCACTGATTGCGCTGAGCGAACTGTAGAACGACCCCCGTCTCTTGCAATTCGCTCAGCAACGTATTGTCACGGGTAAAGCCGCCTGTGAAACCAATAAGATCATTCTCGGTCTTGTACCGTACGGACAACGGGGCGAAGACATTTGTGAACTGCCGGTCCTCCCCACCGAAATATCCAACGACATCCGCGGCAATCCGGCTACTGACATCAAGGCGTTCGGTCTTGCCGGAAAACTCTGCTGCTGGAGTCACCCAATAGCCGTAGGTCTTGTCATGAGGTAGAGGGGTCAAGAGCAAGTTGCTGTTATAGACCCCTTTGGCACCGATAGAAGGTGCGAGTGACCATTCAGCAGCCTCGCTTCTCGGCGCCATATTGGCCGTCATGATCACCGCCACGAAAACACAATAAACAATGTCGCTTCGACTCCACCCATGACCTCTTCCCTTGCAACTCGGTCGCATAGACGTGACGTTGCTCAAGGCACCATGACCACGTCACCACGATGGAGAATGATGTTCTGCTCCAGATCTCTGCCTTTCCGCACATCTCCATAGCGAAAGGGAATGGCGTATTGTTCCCCTCTCACTCGACGCATGACCTTGATCTCGTTTTCTGCAGCAAACGGAGTGAGTCCGCCAGCCAGGCTGAGCGCCTGCAGCACATCGGTGTAATGGCCGACCACATACTCACCCGGCTTATTCACTCGTCCGACGACGTAGACCTTGTAACTGATCACTTTCGTGACCGCAATGGACACATTGGGATTCGGAATATACTTGATCAGCCGTTTCACGAGATCGCCGCGAATGTCCTCGACCGTTCGCTCTTCCGCCTGTATATCGCCGACGAGGGGAAACGAAAACATGCCGTCTGGACGAACCACCACCTCTCGCGTCAACTGTTCATCCTTCCAGACCGATACCAGCAAAACATCCTCTGCGCCAAGCCGGTATCCTGGATCCAGTTGCAACACCAACGCAGGCTGTATGGCATCATCTGCATGCACAGGCATCGCCATCATCGCAACGGCAGCAGCCATCACCCCCCTAATCAACAATACTCGCACTGAACGAAACATAAATTATCCTTACCCCCTTAGTTGGGCGAGCACCTGCTCTGCGTCTTGCCGCCCTTCGAATGAATCGGAACTCTTGAGCGCCTTTGACAAATAAGTACGGGCCTCGACACGTTGACCAGACTGAAACAATGCCATCCCAAGATGATAATTCAGGACAGACATGTCCGGAGATTTGGCGACGGCATCTTTCATCAACCGAATTGCCTCTTCCTGTTGCCCCATCTTAAATCGCACCCAGCCGAGCGTATCGATAAAGAGAGGATGCGGCGCCTCTTTTTCAAAATCTCGACTGAGCGAAAAGGCCCTTTGCAAACTCGATGGATCACGCTTGTGGTCCACAAGTAGAACTGCCAGGTTATTCGCCGCCAGCAGGTTTCGAGAATTCAGCCGCAAGGTCGTCTCATATGCAGCTATAGCAAGATCGATCTGTCCTTGCTCGGAGCGCGCAGAGGCCAACAGCATGTGCAACTCCTCGCTCTCAGGGTTGGCCTTGAGCCCTTCTCCTAGAACCTGTATGGCTATATCCGGTTTCCTCTGGGACAGCGACAACATGGCCCAGTTGAGCCAGGGCGTCATCCACTTTGGATTTACTCGTACGGCCTCCCGATAGTGGAATACTGCCCCTTCATACTCTCGCGTGAGGGCCAAGACCTCTCCCAGTAATCCATGCGCAAACGAATGGTCCTTGCGGGAAGCAAGAAGAGCTTCCAGACGGGTTCTGGACTGCGATGCTTGTCCTAACGCTACCTCTACCTTCACGAGAGACAACAGTGGCTCTGGTTCGTTCGGAGCCAGTGCCGTTGCGCGCTCATAGGCTCGCCTCGCCTCGCTCAGACGACGCTGAGCCTCATGAAACCGCCCTTCGGCTAACAAGGCCAAAGGATTATTGCCGGTGGATATCTGGCGAAGCCGCGCCAATGTCTGTTCGGCATCCTGCCAATTCTTCGTGACCAGGTCCAGCGTCATCAGCATGTCGAGAGCAATCACATCATCGGGACGCTGTTTCAGCAAGTCATCGAGCCGAGCGCGAGCCTGCTGATAACGACCGCTCTTGCTCTCAAGAACGGCTAGAGACCGTTTCGCATCCATCTGGTCTGGATACAGCGTTACAGCCCGCTCAAAACTGTCTTTCGCAAGATTCGTGTCTCCGGTCAACTGATAGGCCCGGCCAAGGAGATAGTGAATCGTGGCCAACTCTGGCTGATCGTGCAGAACGGTGCGAAACGCCTGCACCGCTTCTTTTCCGTTTCGTCTGGTCAATGCCATACGTCCTGTAAGAATCAGTCCATCCGATGAGCGAGGGTTGGACTTCAACACCTCCTGCACCTGACGTTCCGCGTCAACCTGCTTCCCTTCCACAAAATCCATCTCTGCCAGTTTGATCTTGGCTTCCAGGCCGACAGGTTTGTCTGTGTACTCCTTGACCAATAGTGCGTAGCGCTGACGAGCCTTGAGGTCCTGTCCGCCCTTTCTGTAGAGCGCACTGAGCCCGAATTGGATGTGGGTTGAATGCGGGATTTGCTCCGCCGCATCAAGAAGCACCTGTTCGGCAGCGGCCACATCCTTTGTGTTCACAAACAACTCCGCGAGCATGATCCTCCGCTGTTCGCTGTTTGGATCCAGTGCGATTGCCTCTCGCAACACAGCTTCCGCTTTATTCTGCGCCCCCTGTCCGACATAGAAGCGGGCAAGTCTTACTCGATGATCAATGGATGTCGGTTCAGCCGCGACCATCAACCGCATAACAGCCTCGGCACCGGCCATATTGTTGGCTTGCGTCAAGATCCTGCTCAAATTATTCAAAAGATCTAGGTCCCTCGGATGGGAGTCAAGGGCACGCCTCAACGTCGTCTCCGCTTCCCTATAGCGCCGTTGTTGGCCGTACAATGTCGCGAGTAGGATGGCAACATCTGGGTCTGTTGGAAACTCCTTCGCCAGTGCCTCCGCGTTGGGAATGACCGAAGGAATGGCTGCTTCCGTTACGGCCTGAGCCGCAATTTTCAGCGCACTGGCCTGCGGATTGCGGGGATCTTTTTTGAGCACCGTGTCCGCTGCTTGAACCACCTGCTCCGTCAGTCTTGCTTCAAGATAGTACTTCGCCAGAGTAATGAGGGCGGCCGCATGATCGGGGACCAGGCGCACAGCCTCCTGATACAGCTGAACAGCATTGCGCCAGTTTTTCTCTTTTTCTTCGACTTGAGCAAAGAGATAGTAGGCCTCCGCGTCTTTGGGATCGATCTTTAGCACGTTTCTCAGGGCGACCCGGGCCTTGGGATAGTTGGCTGCGTCTATGTACTCATTCGCCTTGGCAAGGTACTTCGCTTTTCTTTCCTCAGGACCACCGCACGCTGTCAGTGTGACGGCGGCCAGAAGAATGATTCCGCTCATCACACGCATGCCAAACATCTCCCGACTACTGCTATACAAAAATGGTACACGCATAAGCCTAGGTTATTACGTAACTCGTCTTGCTACAACAAAATCCGAATTCCGAGCCCGAACAGAATCCAGAGCGATACAAGACCAAGCTGTCGGACACGGTTGGCAAAAGCATGGAACAGCAACTCAAAAGAAAAGAAGAGCACCATCAGCTTGGCGGCGAAGACACCTAGATGCGCAATATCGGCGCTCACTTCCGGAAGCAGCGGGAAAGTCACCGCCAAGAACACCATCAGATAATCGAGCGGTGTGGTTTGAAAGCGATTCTCCTCATTGAACCGGAGACTCAAGATGACCATCACGGCAACCACGACAAAGAATGCATTGTGGAGCATCGCAACAGCGGACATGGATTGATATCGTGACGCTTCACAGACATAGAGGAGGAAAGTCGTCCCAACATAGAGCCCACCACGAACAAAGTACGGCGCAATCCGAGGAGAGAGCGAGAGGCCGAGTAACACAATCCCAAAAATGATGATCGAGAGGTACCCAACATCGGCCGGCACATTCGATGGGACAAATACCAGCACAATGAGGAAACCTGGCACCATCACGGCCAGAAATTGCATGGGCAGATTCGTCAGCCATGGACCACTCATCACTCGCCGCACAACCACATTCGAGAGGAAATGACCACTTTGTGCCGTGAGACTGGGTAGCAGTCCTCGCCCTGCTGCGATAAACAACATCAAGACCGATCCCGCAATCGTGAGATAGAGTACTAGGATAACCAGCTCAGACTGCCATCGTAGGACATAGGCCAAGCTCAACATGCTTGCCTGAATCACATAGATGAGGGTCACGGCCTCATAGTGCGTGAATCCAAAGCGAAGCAGTTTATGGTGAATGTGCGCCCGGTCGCCGACGAATGGAGGACGGCCTTCTGCCAACCGCTGTCCCGTCACGCCGAGCGTGTCCAGAAATGGCAACCCCAACAGAAAGAATGCGAGGCTGGGAGTGAACGGACCATGTGACGAATCCGTCAACAGAACAGCCAGCACGCCCATGATGAAGCCCAACAATTGGCTGCCGCCATCTCCCATGAAAATGCGAGCCGGATAGGTGTTGTAGCGTAGGAATCCCAAAAGCCCGCCAAGAAATGGGACCGTCAAGAACAAGACAGTCGAATCATTGGAAAGATAGGCTAAATAGGCAATCCCAGATAGAGTCAGGAACGACAGCCCACCAGCTAACCCATCCAACCCGTCCGTCAGATTGACAGCGTTGGAGACACCAATAAGAAACAGAACGGTGACACACATCCCCACCCATGCCGGCACCTCCACATCAGGGAGAAACGGAAGAGTGGTAAACCAAATATCCCCGCCTAACACAACGGCAAGGGCGGCGAACAGCTGGCCAACGAGTTTGCTTCGATAGCTAAGATCGACGCGGTCGTCCCAAACCCCGAACGCCACGATGATTACACAGCCCAGCAGAACCGACAGGGTGACGGCATCTTTCTCGCCCCACCAGGCGATCGACGCGCAGGCACCAACGGCAAAAGCAATCCCGCCGATCCGTGGAACCGGATGTTCGTGAACTTTCCGCCCCCCAGGCTGATCCATAATCTTCAACCGCTCTGCTATGAGCCGCAAGAGTGGGATCAGCGCCATGCACACAAGCAAGGCGGTCATGGAACTAAAGAACAGCTCACTCACCATAGATACACTCTCAAGGCCTCAATCACGGCGGTTCAGTCTGGTACGAACCTAGTCAATTCCCGCCCGGCTACAACCGCGAACTCCTGAAGCCGTTGGTCAACTGTGGACTCAGATTCCCCTGGACCAACCAACGAGGCCAATCTCACAAGAGCCCCGTCAGTCCGTTGCCGAGAAAAGGCATCCCACAGTAAGTAGACCTTGACCAGGTATTCATTTGTGATATGTCGCTCGCGTTGCTTGAACCAGTACAAGACGATTTGCTTCTGATCCCCCTTCTGAATAACCGCCCGATTGACGTTGAGCGGCTGCATCATTCCCTGCGACATCGGCAGATCCCGTTGCGTCAGGGAAGCGATTTCCCATCCTCCACCCGGCAGACAACTTTGAGGCGAATGCGCCGATTGCCCCTTCCGTTGTGATCGGTAGTAGGCAGCATAGAAATTCACCGGCTGCTTATTACCCGATCGATAGTCCGCCAGGACATAATCATCGAACCGAAGTGCGTCGATGTATTGTGGTTCAAGAGGAAAGGGCGATCCTTGCCAGCCGTTGATCTGCATCGGAAAATCAACGAACGCCGTGCGGGGAGGAGAACTTTCTTGACGATCCGCAACCACGGTCGAGAACAACGTAAATGGGGCAAGCAGGGCTACGCTACACAAATAGGCGTGGCGTGGAGACGATTGGATTCGGCCTGGCCCCATGCACGCGGCCTGATGGGCGCTCGCTTCTGATTGATCTCTCCAGGTCAATCGGTCAAAGACAGCCCCTTGCGACTTCACCTCCCCTATTCGTGCTAGGAGCGCCATCTCTGCAATCAACAACCAGAAACTCACCATGAAAATGACCCACCCTTCGAAGAGATGATAAAAGCCGTCTGCCGCACCTTTCCCATAGAGCTCGACGAGCACTCCGATCATGCCGATGCGAAAACCATTCAGCATGATCGAGATTGGAATCGAGGAAAGCACGAGCACCACTCGTTTCCACATCCTGTCTTTGAACAGGTACGCGCAGAGCAGCGCGAGAGAAGCGAGGGGAAGCAGGTATCGAATCCCACTACACGCTTCTACCACTTGAAGCTGCACCGTCCCCAGATCGATGACATTGCCTTCGCGAAAGGCCATCACACCGACAAGCTGCAGGCATCCGACTCCGAGCGATGAGGACCACAGTTGAAGTTGGCTCGACAGACTCGCAATGATAAACGTCGGAAGAGGGATTGCGGTCAGGAGATAGCCGAGAGGAAACGCGATGGCTTTCGCCCCGCGAATCCCGAGCAGTGCGATGGCCAATCCGACGATCACCATCCACAAAGAGAAATGGAGAACAATAAACAGCGTGGAGAATTCCCCCACCACATAGAGCATGAGCCCCAGAGCAATGACCGCAAGCCCCACCCATGACTTCTCCCCCGAAACCTGGCTGAGACAGCGCCGGGATTGCCAAATCAAATACCCACTGATGAACGGTACAAAGATTCCGTGGCTATAATCTTCGGTGCCAACCCAGCGGCTGAACAAGAAGACAAGACTGTCTGCATACATATAGCCCAATAGCGCCACGACCAAGGCTGAAGTGAGGAGAAGAGAGCGATTGCTAGCCATACAACAGCACTACTCACACGATGATAGGGAATGAGTCAAAAGAGCTACGCCGATCCAGAAGAGTGAGGCGAAACCTGATTATCTATGGTACCCGGCGATCTGTCGATTGATTTTGAAGAACGAACGGGCTTGATACCCCGTGATGGGTATCAAGCCCCAGGTGTCAAAAACGAGGTTCGTGATTACGCCCTGACTCCGCGGATATTTCTTAACCCTCCCGCGCCCAGACCAACCAGCGAAATAAGGCCCGCTCCGAACAGGAGCACCGCCGCCGGCAACGGCACGGCAGTCAGACTAGTAATTGATCCGAGAAACACGGCTGGATTACCATTCGCATCCTCGAAAAAGAGTCGCCATCTTCCGGTCACACCATTCAAACCGTTCAAACTTGGAGGGTTCTGCAGGTCCGTATTTGCAAACAATCCTCCTCCTACACGGTCGAGACGAAGATCAAAATCGTACGCCGTGAAACCATTCAGATTGGAACCAGTAGCGGCAGACGACAGTTCCCAACGATCACCATTGCCGCCACCAAGAGTGATATTCTTCGAAATCGTGACGGCGTTGGCACCTAGCTTGAAGGATGACGTGTAGAGCCCACTAAGATTCAGAGTGAAACCCGTTACTGCTCCATTGTAGACGCCGCCGCTGCCACCTGTCGCATTGTCGAATTGAAATGATCCGGAAATCGGGGACAACGCCTGAGGATCATTGTCAATACTGCCGATGAACGAGTAGTTCACGAAAGCCGCTTGCGCTGTTGAGATCGGAACCGAGAGGGCGCACACTGCTGTTGCCGGCAGGATAAATCCTCTCTTAAACCATTCCTTTATCAACTGCATATCACCACTCCTTCTAGAGACTGCACCATAAGAAACACGTATCAGTTAGTAGCAATGGGATGATTGCTGAGCAAATCCCAGACCATTCGTTGAACCTTCTATGTGACTGAAAACGAAGAATGGCGAGACAGGTTCTCTAAATCGACGGTGTGCACATTCCATCGATGATGTTCAATTATGTAAATATCTTATGGTACTCGGCGATCTGTCGATCAATTTCGGAGAAAGAACGGGCTTGATACCCCGCTCGGGATATCAAGCCCCAGCTATCAGAAACGAGATTCTTGACTACGCCTTGGCCCCGCGGAGATTTCTCAACCCTCCCGCACCCAGACCAACCAGCGAGATGAGGCCCGCACCGAACAGAAGCACTGCGGCTGGCAACGGCACTGCCGTCAAACTATTCAAGACTCCTTGAATCCTAACCATTCTTCCATCTGCATCCTCAAACACAAGTCGCCAGTGAGTCGAGGTGAGACTTCCGAGACTTGGAGGATCCTGAAGAGAGGTCCCATTGATCGCCAGGCCATCCTCATCCGCCAAATCCAGACGGAATTCCGTTGGTGAGTATTGCCCGATACCATCCCCCATGACGGAAGTCCTAAGACGCCATAGATCGCCGGAAGGGTTATCGGTAAGTCGGATAAGGTTCACGTCACCGGAGGGATCGAAACTGACCGAGTAGCCCCCAACGTTCAGCGAGAAACCCTGTAGCGCTCCCATATACCGGCCGGTGCCAGTGGGCGACGTTGTAGGATCAAAAGAAAAGGTCCCTGACATTGCGGACCCCACCGGTATATCGGACCTCAATGCTCCACTCGCCCCCCCGACAGTTCCGGTAAAGGAGTACTGAATAAACGCTGCCTGAGCTGCCGCACAGGGAATCAATAGGGCACACACTGCGGCAGCCGGCAGCATGAATCCTCTCCTAAGCCACTGTTTCATCATCTCTATCACCACTCCTTCTAGAGGTTGACACATAAGGAACACATATCAGTCGGTAGCAATGGGAAGATTGCTGAGCAAATCCCAGACCAGCAAATGCACCGTGTATGTCACTGAAAAATAAAGAGCATGATGGAGGCCTGCGTCGGCAGCTGTGTGCATGTCCCCACAACGATGTTCAATTATGTAAAGAAGAATATATAGAAAAGGTATGCTGCTGCATCAGCACACCTCATTACACAAAAAGTATACGGTTAGCCAGAAACTAGAAGAAAGCCTCACCTAGTTTGCCTCGCAAGCTAGGCAGCTTTTTCCCTATGATGGTCAGACTTACCTGAATCAGGAAGTCCACGTGATACAGAGGCTGTTGGGACGGAGAAGGTAGGTTGCTGAACTGACTTCCGCGTAAACTTGCTTTTCAGAACCTGATAAGCAAACACCAGGAGTGCAGTCTGCCTGAAAATACGACTAGGCTGTGAGAGCAACCGGTAGAACCATTCAAGATGCATAGACCTGAATAAAAACGGTGCACGCTTCACCCTACCTGCAATGACGTCAAAGGTTCCACCAACCCCCTGACAAACTTTCACTTTCAAGAGTGGCAAATACCGAGCCATCCACAGTTCTTGCTGTGGACTGCCTAATGCAACAAAGAGAAGGTCAGGCTGGCACTCGTTGATGCGTGCGATGAGTGAGAGCATCTCTTCTTCTTTCACATAACCATGTTGGAACCCAACTATGCGAATCCCCGGATATCGGTCACGTAAAACTGTGACAGCTCGCTGGTTGACTTCAGTGCTCGCCCCAAAGAGGAACACTGCATAGCCTTTCGAGGCAGCTCGCTCGCAGAGTTTTGGCATCAGTTCGGAGCCAGGGATTCGCTCAGCGTGGCCTAACCCCAAAAGACGGGCGGCGAGGACGACACCGATACCATCAGGAATAAGCAGATCGGCAGACCGGAGCTGATCAAGGAGCTCGCTGTCTTGCTGGGCACGCATCACTTTCTCGGGATTCACAGCCAGAATTGTGCAGGGATGGTTCCCCTGTAATTTTGATTCAGCCCATTCGATGGCTTGCTCCATGGTCACGCAATCAACTGGGACGCCCAACAATTCAATACGTTTTGGACTCATCTAAGCCCCTCCCTACGTGCCAAGACTACTTTATCTAATGGCATGAGTGCTCGCAGTACGCTCCATACAAAAGATCGATACGGGGAACAACGGCCTTGGAAGAAAATGCAAGTTCCATTTTCTTCCTAGCCGCCAGCCCCATCCGCTTTCGCTCTTCGTCATTTTTGAGTAACCTCCTCATTGCATCACGGAGACCAGCAATGTCCCCCGCTTCTATCAGAAGTCCTTCACGTTCATGCTCGACGACGTCTGGGACCCCCCCTACTGTGCTTGCCACCACTGGCATACCCCAAGCCATCGCCTCAAGGACTCCCATAGGCATACCCTCTACATATGACGGCAAAACATAGAATGATGCACGAGCCAGCCAAGTGTCCTTGGATGCGCCAGTGATCCAGCCTAGAAGTTTAACGTGGCTCTCGATTTCCAAGCGCTTAATTCGTTCGTTCACTTCGGCCCGATTCCCCTTACCTCCGCACGCGAGTACCAGTGACGGGAATTCATTGCAGAGTGGCGCGACGGCTTCAAGCAGATCATAGAAGCCTTTATCACGGTTCAAGAGGCCGAGAAATAGAACGTGATCTTTATTGCGAATTGCGTCGTCAGGTATTTCTGATGGTGGAACTAGAAAGTTTTCGATAACGGTAATGCGACGATTTGTGGAAATGAGGCTAAGGGTCTCGCCCCAGCTCGAAGACACAGTGATCAGTTGATCGGCGTGATTCAGTATAAACTGGACGGCTTGTTTCTGCAGCCAATTACAATCGTCGTGATAAAAGGCAGGGAACCCCCCGCTGTGAAAGTGAAGTAGCACCGGCCGGCGCATCAGAAAAGCTGCCAGAGAAAAAATTGCTTTGCGCCAAAAGCTTGTATGTCGGGCGACGTGTAGATGGAGGCAAGCGACTCGGTTCGATATCAACAAGATCATGAATCGCAGAAAGGCAGTACAACCGACGCGCAGTTTGTTGAGCGTGGTTCCTTCTATATGGGTTTCGAGAAATGTAATAGGCCATCGCTCAAATAGCCCGGCCTTCTGCCAGCTCATGACAACTGTGGAGATTCCACCTTGGGAACGTATTGAAGGACCTACCATGACGATACATTTCTTTTCCGGCATCTGCATACTCCACTACGTCACAGGGATCCCGCGTGCCTCTTTCCAACAATCGGCAGGTAATCGATCATGCTGACTTGATAAATCACTATCCGAGAAAGTGTGAGAGAGGAACATTGCCGACGATATTCAATAGCGATCCGGGCTCCCTGAGGCATTGCGGCGATCAGCATTGAACGGACTTTAGTACTTCGCTGGTTGCTGCCTGCATACCGCGTTGGGTAAATCGTTCTTTTATTAAAGCCCTTCCCATCTCCCCCATTTTCTTTCGAGCTTCGGCATCGACTATCAGTTGCTCAATTGCCAGTGCGAGGGCGATGACGTCCCGCGGTGGAACCAATAACCCAGTTTGTCCATCTTGGACCGCTTCCGAAGAGCCACCGACGGCTGTCGCAATTACGGGCACTTCCATCGCGAGCGACTCTAACATCGCCATCGAGAACGTTTCGGCTGTGGAGGGTACTATTGACATAGCAGAGCCGGCCAACAGGGGCCGAACGTCCGTGATACTTCCGAGAAAACGAATGTGCCTATCAAGTTGCTTCTGCCAAACGTGCAACTCGATGGAAGCACGGAGTGGCCCATCCCCAGCAAAGAGTAGATATGTGTTTGGATGATTTTGCAGTACGTCAACAAACCCGGCAAGTAATACGTCATGGCCCTTTTCTGGCCTGAATGCTGCGATATGACAGAGGACTACTGCGTTGGGTGGAATCGCTAGCCCCTCTCGCAGTTTCCGCCCGGTTTCTTCGAACGGCTCACGTCGAAAATATTCCACATCAACTCCGTTATGCACGACTACCGCCCGAGACTTCAGGAATGGAAATTTCTTTTGCCAATGCGTCGCTTGACTCCTGCAAACAAAAAGGACCTTTTCGCACGATCGCATCAGCCACTGATACAACAACCAGTCGAATGCTTCTTCTCTGAATGAACGGTTCAGTGTGGTGTGGACCGTAACCATGAGTGCAGGTTTCCGCTTGGCTAGTCTAATTCCGAGCCATCCCATGAAAAGTGCAATTTGCAAAGAACAATGGACGGCTACAATTTGCTCTTCGTCGATGAGTTTCGCGATAGCCTTGGCGACAGCAAGGTCGAATTTATACCGGCGAGGGATATGGACAAAGACAACTTCATTTTGGTTTACCCTCGATAATTGGTCGAGACCACTTTCAAAACTCAGGAGATACTTCCCAAACTCCTCTTTGGGTAAACCATTGATTAGATCAACAAGCTGCGTCTCGGCGCCGGCTCGCATCAATGAGGGAACAACGAATAAGACTTTATGCATGCGCCTCGTATTACCGATCCATGCGAATAAGGATAATCCCGTCTTTTGAAGGGATGGTTATGCTCGTCACGGGCTTTCCATTGTTGACCTCGGGGACTTGGGTTCCGTCGAAATGCCTATACCCAGGGTTGAGCCGAACGGTCCTTGCGAGGGCTCCTGGATTCACGAGGACCAACCCATGTTGAAAGACTCGCCGATAGATACCTTGCTCCCAGGGCTCTGTTTGGACAGGGGCTACGGGATCGCCAAGGTGCACGTCAAATTCATCGAACCAAGGGACAGAGCTATAGCCGACGTTGGGATCAGTATAAGAAAAGTACCCATTATCTAAGAGACAAGAGGTAAGGCCATACCGCATTTGCTGGTAATCGTCTGCTCTCCCCCATACGTTAAATCCCACAAGGTGGGGTGATGCGGTATGAATCATGGCTGAGTGATATCGAGACATCATCTTCTCCCACCCTTGCCAACGCTCCATCGACCAGGATACTCCTATCAATCCCTCCAAAAACGCGCCCTGTAGATTTCCTGAAAATTCAGGCGATGACAGGTCATCCGAGTTACCCATGAGAAAGATATCGGGACGCAATTCACGAGCCTTCCGCCATTCTGCTACATGGCCCGAGCGATGAGCCCGTAATATTTCAGAGTTATCATTTGCATCGTTGTTACCGTCGCGATTCCAGTCGGCGGTTTTTACGGCGGGCTTGCTCAATGCATTATCGAAATACCAGATGTCGAACCCAGGAATTGTTCTGAAATAAATACCGTAGTCGCGATGCGCAACCCATTCGGGATACCGTAAGCCTTTTTCATCAGGCTTTGTCCATTGGGTGATATTGGCCTCGAAGGCATTATATTTGTCGGTCCATTGCACTCGTTTCTTATTTGCATTTAGTAACCACCAACCTTCCCGATCTAGTTTCTTGCCTTTATCGGTATCTGCGCTTGTGCGGTCTGTTGAATCTTGGGTTTCGCTCAGTATTGTGTATTGTCCGATAAGAATCGCAGGGTTCCGTTTCTTAATAGCTTGCACAACGGCTTCTATAGACGATTTTCCGTCTTTCCCTCGCCAGTCTGGATAAAAGCCAAGTATCACAAAATTAGGCCGACTCAGAGCTGCCAAATATTCAGGGTCATCGTAATTTTTTTTCCCGATATTCATGGCCATAATCAAGGGAAACCCTTGGGGGGCTGCAGCATGAGCACCCATTTCCCACCCACCAAATATAATCAACAACGCAATACTGATTGGACACAAGATCAGATTTTTGTATGTGTTCATTCTCATAACTCAACATTTATGCCCTGGATACTTCATGGGGCAGGCCTCATACGAACCATGTTGAACCAAGCCGAAAACAGGGAACCGCGCGTCACAATAACCAACAGAGAGTAGACTGCCGCGATAATTCCTGCACCAAGAACTGATCGCAAGAATGCCCCTTGGATATGACCGCTGAATCGTTCTATTGTTTCATGAGCAAACACACCTGCTACAATACTCGCGGTAAAAAGGATTGCCCAACTTTGCCAGTCCACAACGCGCGCCACAGAGACAGCCAGCTGTCTCGCAACGTATTTTAGCTTTAAGGTTTCTCCAATGTATGTCACCACTGCCGCTCCCAAAGCTGCCCCCCACAGACCATACGTGATACCGCCCCAAAAGCTTGTGGAAACGGCCGGAACCAACAGACCTAACGACAGATAAATACTATATCGACCTCCGCCAAGAACCCTGAACAGATTGTTGACCTCAAAGGTCATCGTTAGATAGCTCAGGATATAAATGCGCATCACTGTCGACGCATCTCTGTACACTGAGGAAAAGACTACTTCGATAACGTCGCCAGAGAAAATGAAAAACCAGACCAGAAGTGGGAAGAGGATGAACGCCATGTGAATATTGCTTGTACGGGATAACTCGATCACTGCTTCCCGATCTCCTTCCGCCTGGAGTCGGCTGAGCTTCGGCAGTAAGACTGAATTGACCGATTCTCGTATCACCGTTAACAATGGCCCCAAGTAGGCACCTATAACAAAGAGGGAAAATTCCCCAGCAGAGAAGAGCACTGCAACGATCCATTGATCAGCCTGAATTCGCAACATGAAAAGCCCTGCACCAATGCCAAAAGGGATGGAATAGTCTAGTTGGGAACAAAGGAGCTTTCGGTCTATACCCCAGTTCACTAACGGGTGGTATGTGAGTAGGTAGACAAGGAACACGCCGATCTTAATGGTGGCGAAGGCCACCAACCCTGTGAAAACCAATCCGATATCTTGGAAATACCAGGCGATTCCCGTAATCAGTAGACCACGGATCGCGGATAAACTGATGACAGCAAACGCCTGCCAGCCAATACGTTCCTCTGCTGTGGGCACAATGTCTGTTAACTGACTCACCGTCCATAGAAAAACCAGAGCTGGAACGACCCAGGCATGCTCTCCAGCCACAACAAATCGCTCCGGCAATAATGGCACCCAAGGATTAACGATACATGATGCTAACAATCCAGTCATAATCAGAAACAGAATAGTGTTAAGGATATGCCGAACTTTCTCCGTTTCTGTGCGGCTGTGAGGCAGAAAGTAGAGCAAGCTTTGTGGCATATGAAGCGTCGTAACAGTCAGGGCTGTGTTCACTACCAGCCACAAGAGCATATACTGGCCATAATCATTAGGTCTAAATACTCGAGCGAGCATCATAGGCACGAGGAACTGCATCCCGTAATCGATAAACCTCGAAGCAGTGAGGGAGAGCACTTGTTTCTTGAAGGAGGATTGCGCCATAGGATTGCTGGGAGCCTTCGGACTAACCCGAAGCATTATCAGATGCCAACCCTTCAAGCATTTGAAGGTAGGACTTAAGTACGACCGTATCGCTGTAATTTTCTGACATAAACTTTTGGCAGCGGACTTCGATGCCATACAGCAAGGATTCCTGAGTAAGAAGCGAGTGAATGGCTGAAGTCATTTCATCAAGACTACGTACCGCCCACCCGATAGATTCCCTTGCAATGATTCCATCAGGGTCAAAAAATGCGACCACCGGCCTACCACGCACCCATGCCTGCAAGTATGAATTGGGAAACCCCTCGATGTCTGAGGTGTTGAGGAATACACGACAACGATCATAAAATTCCCCGACCTGCCTATACGGGACCGCGCCATGAAAGATCACATTCCTCAGTGATTTTGCCCGTCTGTAGATTCGCTCATACAACTCGGGCTCATTTGGCCCCCCGATCATGTGGAAGGAAACACTTGGCATAGATTCCGCTAAGTCAAGTGCCAGATCCGGTCGCTTCAACTGGCGAATATTATTGACCCAGAGTACATCAATGTCCCGCTTCTCATAGGAAATACTTCTAGACGGCTTTTCTACAAACATACCTGCAATTTGAGAAGTCAGTTGATAGTTTGCTTCGAGCGCTTCAAATTGCTGCTGGGACTGCGCCAAAATTCCATGTGCATGCTGTAGTCCATATTCATACAGGTACTTATCTCTAGCCAAATGAATGAGGAGGCCGGAAGGATTGCAGTCGTTGTCGGATGCTACTCGGTAGATAAACTTTCGCTTGTATCGCTCACAAAAGAGTGCGAGCAATCCTACCTGCATGCCGGCACAGCTGGTGTAATAGATGTCTGCATCCGCACGTCGCAATGCAGACCACAGCTTGATCCAGCGAGGATAGATGAATCGAACCCCAGGAAGCCCAGCACTCGGAGCATACGCTTTGTATACTCGAACTCCGTCTTCTTCTGCCCCATCCGGCTGGCCGTAGTCCATACAGACCATCGATACCTGATAGCCTGAAGGGCTTAGGGCTCGTGCCAATAGTGATTGCTGCACCTGTTCCCCGCCGACTCGAACATTGTTAAATCCGTTCATAAGAACAGATATGTTCTCAAGCCCCAATAGACAGATTTTGATTGGCTTTCGCTGTGGCATCGCCACCTCTAAAGTCCCTAAATTATCTTAAGAAAGACCCTATAACACACGAACTGTGGGTGCCGTACCGAGAGATGGAGGTAGAATATTCAAATCAATTTCGAGTCCGCCTTCTTGTGCTTGCTCCTGCCTTTTCTGAACTTCCAAATTCATCTGCACTGCCACACGAGCCATGACTCCAATATAGGCCCAGATGAAATACCATGGTGCGAACAGATCGACGAAACAAATCGACATTAATAACCCAGCAAAACCAAAAATGAACCCCATAAGCAATATATTGCTATCCACTGACTCTCCACTTACTGCATTGCGAGTCAATTTCAGGACGTTGCCTAGGATGACCAAATAGAGCAGCAACCCTACTATCCCAAGGTTGAAGAAATACCAGAGATACGTATTATGCGGCACAACACCCACATAAGGGGCGAATGTATGCCAGCCCATGCCAGTAAGAAAGGAACTCGGATGATCTGCCATCACATTGAGGCCCATCTCCCAAATCAACGTCCTCCCTGCACTAGCAGCTGTCGCTGTGCCTGCCTTTGAAGTCGCTTCGATCCGACCCATTAACAGCGTGCCATACTTCATCGCGGCAAGCATTATCGCTACACCTACTATAGGAACCGAGATCAGAATGACTCTGAACGCCGATTTCAGACGCACCTTCGTGCGAATAAGCCAGTAGCCCCATACTCCCGCTGCAATCAAACCAAAGATACCACCACGCGAACCCGTCAGAAGCAATGCAATGAGGGTGGCCACGCTGGCCGATAAATATGTGTACCGCGCAACCGTACCCCTCGTTGAGGTCAAAGCAAGAGCAACGTAAGAAGGGAAAAACAAGATAAGGAACGACGCGTATTGATTTGGCTCACCCATAGGCCCCATCAATCTTCCTCGATTCGCTTCGCTCTCAGCCTCATCCATCTGCTTGACGATTCCCAGATCGGGAATATTATAGACATCGATAACGGTGACGATGTTACTGACAAAGACGAGAACCAATATGGCCTTAGAAAGAACAATCGCGTCCTCCAGTTTTCGGACCCCTAAATAGTAGACCAGGAAAAATAAATAGAAATCCGCCAGCGTGCTCTTTAGAGCTATAAGACGGTCTTCGTTCGAATAGTGCTGCATGTTTGTTCTTACGTCCGTGAACATCCACGATATACCTGCTATTAGGATTAAGAAAATAAATGGCCCATGTATAGTCGTCAAAAGCGGATCCTTCTGACCTTTCGACATCATGCGTTCAACCAGGCACAAAACAAGAAATCCGTACAGGAAAGCATTCTTGACACTCAGCCCCTGAGACACCCCCAGTTTCCAACCGAACATCTCAGACAAGAGCAAGACTGCAAATAGTAGGAGTAAGAAGAAAAGACGAATATTCATGCTCATTACGTAGCGACAAACTTTGGGAGATCGCCACCTTCACGCCGGTGTCGCACCGCACACTTCGCCAGAAATCTCACGCACTGCAAGGTGCTAGGTTGCCAAACCCTCGAGAGGTCCGAACGCCAATACCGTCGCCATGCAACGAATCCCGCTGGAGAGGCATGCTTGCACAGTTCGAACCATTCCTTACTCGCAACCGAGCGAAAGGTGTTGGGCTCAAAGCGATGTATCACTTCATTATTCTGAATTAACTTGTGCAACCAGCTATCACATTCTTCGAGTAGCGAGATCGAGCTCCGCATAATAAGTCGACCGATATGTTGATGTACCTGCAATTCACGTATCGATGGATTAACTCCAAATCCTTCAAGTTGCTGTTTCAATATTTGCCCCACACATTCAGTCATGAGCTCTTGTTTGGCATAAGTTAGGCTTGTCCCATCTCTACGAACGCGCATCAGAAATTTAGGGATATTACCAACCTTTCCAAGCTTCGACATGGCGGCGATAAAACTATAGTCTTCTGCCATAGGGATGTTCGGATATGATACTTCCGGAAATGTCTGCCGACGAAACATTACACTCGACCCCATAATTTGGTTCCTGAATAATAGTAGGACGCCTAATGCATCACTACAGGGCTGCATCTGTAATACCTTACCTGTCGGCCTTGAATTACCATTAATGACCGTACCCCAGCATCCTAGACAGACAAGTTCCTTATCCTGCTCCATTGCCTCAATTTGCTCAGCAAAACGAGTGGGCTCTGCAATATCATCAGCATCTAACATGGCGATGTACTTCCCCATTGCTTGACGAATTCCAGCATTGCGAGCCTCTGCAGGGCCACAGTTCTGAGTTAGGCGAACTAGCCGAACACGCGCGTCGGTGTATCCGAGAACAACTTCCGTTGTGCCATCAGTGGATCCATCATCAACAACAATAATTTCAATGTCTGCAATTGTCTGAGTCAGCACACTGTTTATACTTTCCTGAATGAAACGCACACCATTGTAGACAGGGATTACAACACTGACAGAGGGCTGTGTCACTGATTGCTCCATGAAAGTTGCAATGCTGACCTGATGATAATAGTTTGCTGTGATATCCTAGCTCAGTAACAGATGGAGCCAATGCGATTACAGGGGGATTGTCGCCAATTTGTTTTTTTAGTTTGCAATTAAAACCACATCGAAATGATATTCGATATGGTTCCCTCAACCCCTTTCCACTAGGGATGGATTCCGCATGGTCACGCAGAATCATCTCTCAGTTCGGATACTATGCTAGAGAAACCTCTGTGATGATATTGACCGCAAACGCATCTGACAAATGAAAACGGTTTTCATATCAGCACGGCTTGGGCCAGAGGAATGGATTTGAAGGATGCAATGAATCAGCGCGTTGCAAGACTAGGTTAGGGAACGTGCCTTACGTGAACAAAGGTAAGACCGTCCAGAGACGTTCAAATTGGAGCGTGCAGAAACGCGGGAGCTATTCTGGACAGGCTTCACAGATTGATTGACGAATTTTCAGATCAAGCACGACCCTATTAGTACAGCGCTGCTTAGAAGCAAGCATTATCTACCCACGCCAGCACTCGCTCCAAACACTCCACAATCCGCTCCGCCGCCTTGCCATCCCATTTCGCAGGAATCGCCCCTTTCTTCCATTGTCCTCCCATCAATGGCGCAAGACCCGGCAGGTTGGTCTGTCTGGTCTTTCTGGTCTGTCTGGTTTCTTTGGTCTGTTTGGTGCCTTTGGTTAAAGAAGGCTCACGCGAGGACCGTCAGAGATAGGATCTTGAATCGTACATGCCATTTAATTGATTGACCACCGTCTTCCTTCAGCTTCAGCAATCATGAGCGGCGGTGTCGGAAGAGAAGTTCCCGTGCTGCGTTGTCCGGCGCGACACATAGAAGAAAGAGACCGGGATAGTCGAAGATTTCTGCTGATCACGAAGCGAGTGTCAATTTGAGCCGGTCGACGTCGGCATCAGACACGGTGACAGGCGGAAAGGAGTGAGATAGAGCACCACGTTATGCGCAGGCTTTCTTACTCGGTTCGTGCCGAATACCCATCAATCCGTCGATCGATAAATCCTCGTCGATGAGCGGCCAACGAATGCCGTATCCCGATGGACTCACCTCGCATACATGCTGCTGTTCCGGTGTCGATGCGGCGAGCCGATCAGACAACTCCGCGAGTGGAAAGGAAAGCCTTTCCCCGTCCACTTCAAGGCGCAACCGACCCTCTTCGACGACAATCTCTGTCACGTTGTGATAGTTACCCATTCTTCTTCCTCCGCTCAAACTCATCCCACTGTTGGAGAATGTAGTCGAAATGTTCAAACACAATCTTTCTTACCTCACGTGTGTCTCGTGCCGTCATTTGATAGGAAAACGCCTCCTCGAGGTCATAGCCCTCCCGATCCAGCCAGTACTTGCATTCCTTCTCGGCTTTTCGCACATGCACGTGCGGGGGCTCATTTCCTTCGTTTGCGTAGAAAAACAAACGCCAACCGAGAATCTGCAGAATTGTCGTCATAACCGTTCTGCGAACATCTAACGACAACGTAACAAGCTCGATTGTCCTGCGGTACCGTCACCCAACATTCCCATACTCGAAGGGATGCGTCAAGCGCGGCCGATCATCTTACCTCGACTGCTCTGGATGCTCCCAATTTCTCTTCCGGCTTCCCACCTCCCGCGGCTCACATCTCCCCAACTTAAAACTCGGCACGCCCTGTTGCATCGGTCTCGCTCGTCCCGCCAGCCTCGCGTGCAGGTGCTCGCCTCAACCCTCCAGCGCATAGCCGTGGGGTCAACGATCTTCGCCGCAGTGTTCATGCCAGGCCTCCATGATCAGTATCAGGATACTGGGACAGGCACCGCCGAAGACGGCAGAGCCGGTCCCCTGTCAACAGCCTGGGAGCAGCAGTCTCTCCAACTGCTCTACAATCCGCTCCGCCGCCTTGCCATCCCATTTGGCAGGAATCGCCCCTTTCTTCCACTGCCCGGACATCCTCCGCCCCACGATTTCTTTGGACACCCCATTGGGGCATACTGCCCTTCAGTGATGGAGGTGTTTATGGCGAAATCGAAGGCAGAGCGAGGCCGGTTTTCCTCGCGCAAGAAGATGGACGTGGTGCTCCGCGTGCTGCGTGGCGACGATCTCGATCTGGTCTCCCGTGAAGCGGGGATCACCGCCGCGACGGTGTCGGAGTGGCGGGACCAGTTTGTAGCCAGTGGGCAGGCCGGGTTGAAGAGCCGGGCTGACAATGGCCGCGACGACGAACTCGCACGGCTGAAGGCCATGGTTGGGGATTTGACGATGCGCTTGGCACTGTCGCGGGAAGCGGTCCAGCGGTTACGAGGTGGCCCCCCTTTAGCTACCGGGAGGTCGACGCGATGAGCCACACCACGTCGCTTTCCATGAATCGCCCGTATGGTGTGGTGCGAGTCTGTCAGGAATGGGGCGTGCGTCGGTCGACGTTCTATCACCAGCAAGAGCGCGTAGCTCAGTCGCACGGCGCACCAGCCAAGCGAGGCCCGAAGACGGCGTACACCGACGAGGTGCTCACCGGGCACATTCGGCAGGTGCTTGCCGCCTCGCCGTTTCTCGGGGAAGGGCACCGCAAAGTGTGGGCACGGCTGCGGGCGCAGGGGATTCGTACGTCCAAACTACGGGTGCTGCGGCTCATGCGGCAGGCTGACCTCTTGGCTCCCAGCCGGGCGCCGCGTGTCTTGGGGCCACGGGTCCACGACGGCACGATCACGACCGAGCGCCCGAATCAGATGTGGGGCACCGATGCCACCAGCACCGTCACGGTGGAGGATGGCTCCGTGACCGTCTTCGTGGCCATCGATCATTGCACGCTCGAAGGGGTGGGGATTCATGCGGCGACCCGGGCCACCCGTTTTGAGGCCTTGGAACCCATCCGCCAAGGGGTGCGCCAGCAGTTCGGCGTGTTCTCGGCTGGCCGTGCGACGGGCGTGCAGGTGCGGCATGATCACGGCAGTCAGTATATGAGCGAGGCATTCCAGACTGAACTCCGGTTTCTCGGAATGACGTCGAGTCCGGCGTTCGTGCGTGCCCCAGAAGGCAACGGGGTTGCGGAGCGGTTCATTCGGACGCTCAAGGAGCAGCTGCTGTGGGTGCGCACGTTCCAGACCGTCGAGGATCTCCGCCGCGCCCTCCACGACTGGTTGCGGCTCTATAATGAGCAGTGGCTCGTCGAGCGGCATGGGTTTCGCTCCCCGGCTCAGGTGCGGCAAGACTTCCTGAGCCCATCGGCAGCCGCATGAGAGCACGAGAACCTCAGGTCATCAGCGGATTCACCGGGTGGGCGAGAAAATACGACGCACAGCGTTGGCTCAGGAACGACGATCGTCGAACGAGGCGCCCCGCAAGGTCGGGGCCAATATGGCAACAACCGTGTCCAAGAAATCAGAAGCGGTACAGACATCAATCGCGCCAGCGCGGGTGGAAGCTTGCTTGGATCAGTCCCGATCAGTTCATTGGTGCCAATCGTGATGGTTTCAGGCCGCTCGGTGTTGTCACGCAAGGTGAGGCACGATGCAGGAAGCCTATTCAAGAACGACCTGTGCAACACTTAGATTTCCCCACTATTCGAATGGTAAGACGCGTGCTCTGGCGCGTTGGAGGTCAATGGAAATCAGCGCCCCTTCTTCGAGTTCCCGGCGGAATTGCTTGATTGCATTGATGAGCACGATTCGAAGCGCGTCGGGCAGAACATTCTGTGTGCGCACTTGGATGACGCTTGGGCCGATTGCCCGTGTTGCCGCGAGCAATGCTGAGAAATCAAGATCGTGCGTCACGATCACATAGGCATTGTCTCTGGCCCATTTCATAATAACGTCATCGGTAGCACAAGGCTCGCCGACGGTCGCCCAGTGCATAGCGTCCCACCCTTCTGCGGCGAATGGGTCTAACAAGTCAGGCGAGAGATTCATATCGATGAGGAATTTCATCAGGAGACCAAGGGAAGATCCTTTTCTTCCGATCTCCAGGCTGCGTAGGTTAAGGCTTGCAAGATATCTTCCCGTTCGATGTAGGGATAGGCTGCCAACACCTCCTCAATCACTTTCCCCGCCGCCATTAAGCCAACGATAGTCCCGACGGTCACTCGCATACCCCGGATACAGGGTTTCCCTCCCATGACTGCTGGGTCCATGGTGATACGATCCAATTCCTTCATGGTTTCCTCCATGCCATCGGAGTTTCAGTCCCTGTTCATCGATTCAGATGATGCTGTGCGGCAGTGTTGTGCTGCATGTATTACTCATGTGTGACGAGACCAGGCGCACGGGCCGCTCCTACTCTATGGGAAGTCTCGCTATCAGGCAAGACCGAAGCACGCGCTTCCTGCTTACCCCCACCTCAGTTCTCGCCAGTATCCGCTCCAACTGCTCCGCGATCCGTTCCGCCGCCTTCCCATCCCATTTTGCGGAATCGCGCCTTTCTTCCACTGTCCAGCCATCAATCCGGCCAGGGCCGGAGGCAGTTTGCTCGGGTCAGCACCGATCAGTTCATTGGTGCCGATGGTGATGGTCTCAGGGCGTTCGGTGTTGTGGCAAAGGATCGCCGTTTCTTCCCCAGGAGTATTGTTTCTCTGCCGCCTCCTCCTTACAGATAGCCTTCTCGGCGTTTGTGCGTGAGGAGCTCAGTCAGGTTAGGCCGCGTGTCCTGTGGATGTTCTGGGACGATGAGCCGGAGCTCCGTGCAGCATGCCCTCAGCGCTGATATCTTCGTCGATATCAGGCCAATGAACCCCCTGACCGTCGCCAAGGATTTCCCAATGTTGTCGCTGCTCCTGAGTTGCTTCCGATAAACGCCATGACCAGACCAACGGTACGCTGATTGTCCGTCCATCCACCAAATGCGCAATGATCTCATCGTCGGTGACTTCAACGGTCATGGCGCGAGGGTCAACGATCTTCGCCGCAGTGTTCATGCCATGCCTCCAGAATCAGTATCAGGATACTGGGACAAGCACCGCCGAAGACTGCGGAGCCAGTCCCGTATCAACAACCTGTGAGCAGCAGTCTCTCCAACTGCTCCACAATCCGCTCCGCCGCTTTGCCATCCCACAGCGGTGGGATCGCCCCTTTCTTCCATTGTCCTGCCATCAATCGCCCGAGTGCTGGAGGAAGCTTGCTCGGATCAGTCCCGATCAGTTCGTTGGTGCCGATGGTGATGGTCTCAGGACGTTCAGTGTTGTCACGCAGGGTGAGACAGGGCACACCAAGTACCGTCGTTTCCTCGGTAATACCTCCCGAGTCGGTGATCACACCTTTGGCATGCTTCACCAGATAGTTGAATTCCAAATAGCCCAGTGGATCGACGTAGTGCATTGACGGAAGCGTATTCCCCGTGTCTCTCAGATTCTTAGCCGTCCTGGGATGGACCGGAAAGATAACGGGCAGGCCGCTAGTTCCATCGGCAATGGCTCGCAGCAGTCGGAGCAATTGTTGTTCTCCATCCACATTGGCCGGACGATGGAGTGTGATGACCATATAGTGACCGGGTTGTAATGTGAGTGACTCCCAGCAGGCCGGCTGACGCAATCGAGGCAACTGTTTGAGCAACGTGTCGATCATGGTGTTGCCCACAAAAAAGATTCGATCGTCGGTGACACCGGCACGGCGTAAATGGTCGTTGGCCGTTTCGCTCGTTGTAAAAAACCAATTGGTAATGGAGTCGGTTACCACCCGGTTGATTTCCTCCGGCATCGTCCAATCCCCAGACCGAATCCCGCCTTCGACATGAGCCACCGGCACACCCAGTTTTCGCGCCGCGATGGAACAGGCCATCGTGGATGTCACATCACCGACAACCAGACAGAGGTCACTCCTCTCCTTCAAGAGGACCTTCTCGTACCCGACCATAATCCCGGCAGTTTGCTCAGCCTGAGTACCCGATCCCACCTCGAGATTGATGTCCGGATCAGGAATCCCAAGTTCTTCAAAGAAGCTGCCTGACATGGCACGGTCATAATGCTGGCCCGTATGAATCAATCGGTACCGTAGAGGGCCACCGCGCTTCTCTGCTGCCTTCAGGGCATCGATGATCGGGGCGATCTTCATGAAGTTGGGCCTGGCTCCGGCAATGATATCGATACGCTTCACTGTTCACCTCATCTCAACTCGGGCATAATTCCAATCGATCTATCTTGAAAGACTTTGAGACGTATGCTTCGGTATAGTGAGCCCCTGAGCGATACGACCTGCCTGCGCGGACCGGTTCGGCAAGACAGGCAACGCCGCTGGCAGACTTTTTCACCATCCTGTCAGAACTGCACTTCCCGTATCGTCTTACAATTGGCGTGAAACCACTGGACCGTCTTTTTCAACCCGTCGCGCAAGCCGTGTTGAGCTTGAAATTAAAAAAGCTGCTTAGCTTGGCTCGACTCACCTCCAGACAGCGCTACGGCTGTCCGTTCGGCTTGGAGGTATCCCATTGAATGTGTCCTGCAAAGCCAACTTCGGTAGCAATCAGGGTCGCTAAATCACGGATAGCGATTTCTTCCCCTGTCCACAAGTTGACAGGGAGACTCCCCTCATACTGTTCAGCCGCTAAAAGAACGCCCTCGGCCGCATCCTCGACATATAAAAACCCCCGGCTCGGCGACCCATCTCCCCAAAGCGTCATCGAAGCCTGTCCCTCGTCCCTGTCTGCCACGCATTTCCGGATGAGCACCAGAATGATTAGGCAAGGAAGAGATTATTGCGTGCTTCGGTCCCTTTGTCTACTCATGACCTAAAAGAAGTTGCCAAAAGATTCTTGCGGCCACCAATATGGGCCATGTACCATGAGGCAGGTAGAACCAGAGAACATATCGTGCCACCAATCCCTCATCAACATATGCGTCGCATCGGGCTCTTCATCTGTCTGGTCGGAAGTGGTCTCCTAATCGCCCACTCTATCAATGCCTTTGTTGCCGATGCATTATATGTGATTCCGACACATTCGGTGGCATCCGGTGAGACACAATCGACTGGCTCGTCGTTACTCGCCTCCTATTCACCGACCCAGGCAGTGGAGGATGTGCGCTCCAGCGGCCTGTTCGTCCTCCCCACCGCGCCGCAGAGTGGAGTCACGAATGCAAACGGTCGAGGACCCTCCGGAACCCCAGTTCGAGCGTCGCTCGGCTTAGCGGCCAGGATGCGCTTGCTCGGTATCGTGTTTGGCGATCAGCGCGGTGTCTTTGCGATCGTCGAGGAGATGGCCTCCAAACAACAGGCCCTGTATCGTGTCCATGATCAAATCCTTGATCTTGGAGAAGTGAGTGAGATTCGGCGGAATGGAATCTTGGTCCGCCAGGGCGACCTAGAGGAATTATTAGAGCTGGCGCTGTTGGAGCACCCACCGGTACCAGGCGGTGCTACTGGTACCCCGCCGTCTGCCGTTCAGCAACCAACCGCCGGCGTTCCGCTCCGCAAAGTCGTCGACCGCCGTGAAGTGGAGCAGGCCATGAGCGATCTGCCGAAACTTTTATCTCAAGCCAGAGCCGCACCACATATGGTAAACGGAAGCGTCAACGGGTTTCGCCTGGACTATATTGCACCGACCAGTTTCTATGAAAAAATTGGGGTCCAGACGGGAGATGTCCTGCAGCGAGTCAATGGAGTCGATATTCGCGATCCCAGTACCATGTTGAATTTATTGCAACAACTGAAGAATGAGCAGATCGTCAAGCTCGACATGCTCCGGAACAATCAGCGCTCGACGATTACGTACGAGCTTCGCTGACACGACAGTCAGCACGCTGCCCCTTCGTATTCCTGTCAACTGGCACTCTTCAACGCCTTCATGGCACGCAAGGAAGGCGAGCTGTCCTTGCCAGGCCGTTGGAAGGGAGAGTATCTTTACGAGCGAGATAGTGGCAGAGTGGAGAAACAACCAATAATGGCGCGGGTCTCCAGGCAGAAGAGGTCAGGGTAAATTGTCCGAACAGCTCGACAACGATCAGTCCATTCCTCGCGTTCATCGCCCGCTCTTGGGACGTATTCTTGAGGAAAAGTTCAATCTCTTGGACTCAAAACTTGAGGAGGCCTTAGCCTACCAGCACGAAAAAGGTGGCCTGCTGGGAGAAGTGCTGCTGCATCTGCGCCTCCTGAGGGAAGAGCAGGTGCTCGAGGCGCTCGCCCAACAATTTGAGATGTCCTGGATGCCTCAGCTCGACACCACCCATGTGGATCACGAACTGATTAAGAAAATCCCCATCGCGTTTTGTCGACGCTATCGAGTCTTGCCGCTCCGATATGAAGAAGGGGCTATTCTGACCGCATCCACCGATCCTCTGGAAACCGTCGCGCTGGACGACCTTCGATTACTGTTGGGCAAACCGATTAAACCGATCTTGACCACCAGTGTCGCGCTACTGGCCTGCTTGAACCGAGCCTACGACGAAATTGCCAATCCGGCCGGTGCGGAACAAGTGATGGAAGACATCGCGGCCAACCAGAGCCTCGACCAACTCGCACACGAACTCGATGAACCGCAAGACTTGCTGGATGCCACCGACGAAGCGCCGATCATTCGATTAGTCAACTCGGTGCTGTTTCAAGCGGTTCGACAACGAGCGAGCGACATCCATTTCGAATCGTTCGAGCGAGGGTTGGTGGTGAGGTATCGCATCGACGGCGTGCTCTATCCAGTCCTTACACCACCCAAACATTTGCAAGCCAGCATTATCGCGCGCCTCAAGATCATGGCCGGTCTCAACATTGCCGAGAAGCGCTTGCCCCAAGACGGCCGGTTCGCCATCCGAACCTCCGGGAAAGATGTCGACCTTCGAGTCTCGGTCTTACCCACCTCGCACGGCGAGCGGGTCGTCTTGCGATTACTGGAGAAGGAAAACCGCCTGCTGAACCTCTCGGAAATGGGCTTCTCCAAAGAGCGACTGGCCGTGATCCATCAACTGATCCAATTGGCGCACGGGATTATTCTCGTAACCGGCCCCACGGGAAGCGGCAAAACCACAACCCTCTATGCCGCCCTGAGCCATATCAATGCGCCGGACAAGAATATCATCACGGTCGAAGATCCCGTGGAGTACCAACTGCTCGGCATCGGACAGATGCAAGTGAACCCCAAGATCAACTTGTCGTTTGCCGCCGGACTGCGCTCGATTCTCCGGCAAGACCCTGATGTCATCATGATCGGTGAGATTCGAGACCGCGAAACGGCGGAGATCGCCATTCATGCCTCCCTCACCGGACACTTGGTGTTTTCCACCCTGCATACGAACGATGCGGCGAGCGCCGCCACCCGTCTGATTGATATGGGGATCGAACCGTTTCTGGTCGCCTCGTCGGTCGTGGCGGTCCTGGCCCAACGCCTGCTGAGAAGAATTTGTCCGGACTGCAAGCGTCCCTATGCGCCAAGCGATGAAGAACTCAGTCGTTTGGACGTCGCGCCTGGGTCCACCGTGACCCTCTATCGAGGAGCCGGATGTGCCGCCTGTTCCCAAACCGGCTATCGCGGGCGCATCGGAATTTTTGAGCTCATGGTGCTCAACGACGACATTCGGCGGCTCATCGGCAGCAAAGCCGACTCGACAGCCATCAAACACGCCGCGATCACGAACGGCATGGTGACGTTGAAACAGGAGGGTGCCCAACGCGTCCTCCAAGGCCAGACCACGCTGGAAGAAGTCATGCGGATCACGCAACAGGAAATCGACGTCGACTAATGTGGCACCGAGGCACTGACCGTCTCCTCGAGCCGGTTCGATCATGGACTGTCGGGCACCGGTCGGTCCAGCCTGATGCATCCGGAGTCTGCTGATCATGCCGGTCTATCAATACCAGGGCTACCGAAACGACGGCGGAACCACAACCGGGATCATCGATGCGGAGAACCCCAAGGTCGCCCGCCTCAAACTGAGGAAAGAGGGCGTCTATCCGACCGATGTTGTCGAGCAGGGCCAAGCCCCGCCCCACTCGCAAGAACAATCCCCCGGCCGCACCGAGCGATCCATCGGCCGATCGGCCACTCTCGCCTCCACCGACCTGGCCCTCCTGACCAGGCAGTTTGCGACACTGCTCGTAGCCGGCCTTCCGTTGGTCGAAGCCCTCGGCGTCTTAGTGGACCAAGCCGAGAAGAAACCCATCAAGGCGCTCCTCGCCGATATCCGAGAGCAAGTCCGGGGGGGGAAAGCATTGAGTGCCGTCTTGGAGACATACGGGAAGGATTTCTCTCCGATCTATGTGCACATGGTACGAGCCGGCGAGACCAGTGGTGCGCTGGATCAGATTCTGTTCCGGCTTACAGAGTTCTTGGAGAAACAACTGGCCCTGAGGAACAAAGTCACCAATGCGATGCTCTACCCGCTCATCATGCTCGTGATCGGGTCGGCGATCCTCTTTTTCCTCATTACGTTTGTCGTTCCCAAGATTACGATGGTGTTCGCGCAACAGAAACAAGCCTTGCCGTGGCCGACGGTCGCCTTGATGTCCATCAGCCAGTTCTTTGCCGACTACTGGATGGTATTGGTCGGGGTTCTCCTCGGAGGCCTCTATATGGCACGACGGTTCATTCGGACCGGAGCTGGGTGCATGATGGCGGACCGGATGATCCTGAGACTCCCCTTGATCGGAGACGTCGCGCGGATGGTGTCCATTTCCAGACTCACCAGCACGCTGGCCACGATGTTGGCCAGCGGGGTTCAGCTGCTCGACGCGATGGATGTCTCGAAACGCGTCATGAACAATCGCGTGCTGGAAGAAACGGTCGAAGCGGCACGGCAGAATATCCGCGAGGGCGAGACGATCGCCGATCCGCTCAAGCGAAGCGGCGAATTTCCGGCCCTGGTCACCCACATGATCGCCGTCGGTGAAAAGAGCGGCGAGATGGAGGAGATGTTGCGCCGAGTGAGTCAAATCTACGACGGAGAAGTGGAACGGGTCATCGCCCGCTTGACCTCGCTCATGGAGCCGGTCATGATCCTAGCCATGGGCGCCGTCGTCCTCTTCATCGTCGTCGCGATTCTCTTGCCCATCTTCGAAATGGGCCAGATGGTTCGATAAAACAGTCTTCTGTGAAGGGGTGATGCGTGATAGGCAGAAAGGAACAGGGAGGCATTCGATGAGCACACGAGAGCAGCGAAACCATTGGCCCATGATCATGATGTGGAGAAGAACGCAGGGAGCTTCCAGTCTTCACCCAGCACTCAGCACCCAACACTCGTCACGCCGTCGTTTCTACGAGGAACAGGCCTTCACCTTCATCGAGATCATGGTCGTCGTGGCCATCTTGGCCATTCTCGCAGCCCTGGTCGTCCCACGCATCATGGGCAGAACAGATGACGCCAAGCGCACGGCGGCTAAGGTCCAGATTCGTAATATCGAGGGAGCGCTGCAACTCTATAAACTGGATAACGGTGTCTATCCCTCCACCGAACAGGGCCTCAAGTCGCTCGTTGAAAAGCCCGCCGTCGGAGTGATCCCGAAGAAATGGAAGCTCGGAGGATATCTGCCCAAGCTGCCGGAAGATCCCTGGAGCAATCCCTATAAATATCTCAGCCCGGTCCAACGAGGAGAGTACAAAGTGGAGTACGAAATCACCTCCCTTGGAACGGACGGCGAGGTCGGTGGGGAGGGCGTGAACGCCGACATCACCAATTGGAACCTCGACAAAGAATAGGACGGTAATGGTCACCGGCTATTGGTCACTGGAGAAGACACCCCCGCGTGACGGCTTATGCCGTGCCGTATGCCTTCATCCATCCCCCTCACCCTTCACCTCTCACCCCTTACGCGTTGCAACAGGCTTCACCATCCTCGAAATGCTGATCGTCCTGTTTCTCCTGACTGTTGTCGTGGCCGTCGTCTTCCCGCGGATCAGTCTTACCGAGGACTTGAGCTCTACAGGACGGAAACTGGTCGGCGTCCTTCGAACCGTTCAAGGGCTGGCGACCACGAGCCAAAAGCCCCTGAAGCTCTACCTCGACATCGATCAGGGAACCTACTGGATGATGCTGGTGGAGGGCAAGGAGGAGCGGATCCCGCTTGATCCTGCCTGGAAGATCCCTCGTACGCTCCCGGAATCAATCCGATTTACGGAGGTCTCCATCGGCCAAGACAAACGATTTTCTGGACGTGTCGACGTGTCCTTCTTCGCCAATGGCCGGATTGAGCCGGTCACACTGTATCTGATGGATGCGAAGAACAATCTCTTGGGACTGGCGATCGATTCATTGACAGGAAGAATTCGGGTCAGCGATGAACGACTCGACCCTCCCCTAAACCCAATCATCCCCGACCGAGTCCGGTTGCTCTTGAAGGCAAACCAGCAAGGAGGGGCGGGAGCCTCGCAGAGAGGGTTGGTTCCGAACCAGTAGTAGATTGCAATGGCCCACGATGGACATCGAGCCAAGCCTAACGAAGATGGATTCACGCTACTCGAAGTGCTACTCGCCATCGCCCTGCTGGCAATCGCGCTCCCGATTCTGCTTGGCCTCAGGAATTTCGACCTGGAACTTCAAGAGAGAGCGTCCGAACTGACCTCCGCCACCCTGTTGGCCCAAGAGAAACTATTGGAGACTGAACTTTCAGGACAATATGCGATCGGGGAAACCAGCGGGGAGTTCCTGAACCTCCCGCTTGGTGTACAAACCAACATCCAAGCAGTTCCGAGAGCGGTCGGGTACAGATGGAAACGGACGATCGCCCCTACTCCATTGGAGTTGGTTCGGGAGATCCGGATCAAAGTCTCGTGGCTGCGGGGCGAGTTTGAAGAATCAATAGAGGTCAGCACCTATGTCTTTGCCGGCCGTTCCACCTTTTAAGTCCGGCGCGGGCTTTACGCTCGTCGAAGTCTTGGTGGCGGTAGCCTTGCTCGGCATGGTCGGCGCCATGGTCTTCGGGTCGCTCGTCATGACAACGAGAGCCGTGGAAGCGGGACGAGACCATGTGGCGAAGGAACAAACGATCAGACGAATATTGCGTCTCATGGCCGAAGAAATTGCGCTCAGCAAACGCACTCCCCAGTACCCATGGGTGGGAACGAACGGGACGCAGGACGGACAACCGGCCGACATCCTCGCCATCCTTGCGATGAGTCAGGAATTGAGCACGTCGGCCGCCAAGGAAAGCGAGACGGTTCGCGTGGTGTACACGCGTGAGCGGGATCGGCTCATTCGGTTCGTCCGTCGGAATCTCTATACGCTGACGGATACGCATGAGTCGTTGAGCCAGATGGAACTGGCCGACCGTGTCCACGCGTTCAACATTCGCTATTACGATGACCAGAACCGGATCTGGATCGACGAATGGCCCGCGGTCCAAAAACTCCCCAAGGCCTTGTTGATCGAAGTGACATTTCAATACCCCGATGCCGTTCCATGGACGGTGCGGGAATGGGTGACGATCGGCGCATCATGACCATCAAATGGCCTGAAGCATGGCGAGAAATCCTGGTGTGGACGGGAGGGGGGATCTCCATCCTGGTGTTGTGCCTGATCGCGACGTTCCCGTATGGAATGCTCCAGGCGAGGATCGTGGCGGAACTCACGCGGGCCACGGGGATGGACGTCCGAGTGGCCTATTGGACTGTGGGGCTCCCGCCAAGCCTTGAATGGCAAAACGTTACCTTATCAAAACCGAACTGGACCCCGATCCAATTGGCTGCGTTGCAGGCCAAGCTCGGCGTCACATCGGCATTAAGCGGCACGCTCGGGCTCGATATCGTCGCAAAACTGACGGAAACCGCGTCCTCGACAGATCTCGCGAAAAGCACCATCACGGCCTCGTCACTTTCCTTCGACGGCCCCATCACGATCAAGGGACAGGTGCAGCACGTGGACCTGTCCAAACTCCTCCGCCGCTACGTCACGCACGGCACGCTCACCGGCAACTTCTCCCACCGGGTCAATTCCGGCCAGGCGACCGTCACCGCGATGAAGGGGGAAGGCACGTGGACCGCCGAAGCGACGGACCTGGTGATCGATCAGATTCCGCTCGGAAACGGGCGCACCCTGTCGCTCACATTCAGCCAGGTCTCGGCCGGCCTGGCATGCCGCGACCTCCGTTGTGATGTGACTCAACTGAAGGGCGATGGCATCGACGGCTCCTTTACGGGCGAAGGATACCTTACCCTCCAGCAACCCATACAACAGAGCCACGTGAATCTCACGGTCACGGTCGTCCCGGGCCCCGGATTTGCCTCGAAGGCCGGTACACTGGGCTTTCCCTCGCCACCACCTGGAACGCCTATGACCGTCAAGATCGTCGGGACCTTGGCACAAGCGAGGATTGCATTGTAAAGTAGTTCGGAAGTGTCACGTTCCAAGGTTCATGGTTCACGTATTCCGACAACATGACATTCACAACAAGAAAGATGAGACTCAAGTAGATTCATGTCGATCACAAACGAATGTGTCGGACTGGACATCGGACAAACGGGCTTGAAGGCCGTGCGTTTCCGCCGCCGTCTGAGCGGGCGCGAAACGATCGATTACTTTCAACAGCCCCTCCCGTTCTCCCGTCCCGAAGATCTCGAACCGGCTCGACGCGTGCAGTCGCTGCGCGGATTCCTCTGGCGTAACGGACTCTATGCCACCGACCGATTGGTGACCGCGATTCCTTGTCAGGATCTGTTCGTCAGAACCCTCTCCTTCCCCTTCAAGGATTCGACCAAGCTCGCTCAAGTCGTCCCCTTTGAGGTCGAGAATCTCGTTCCGATGCCGCTCGAAGATCTTGCGATCGGAAGCCTGATCTTGCCGCCCGGACATACAGCGGAAGGCCTGGCCCGCGAAAGCAAGGGCTCGGAGGTCCTGGTCACGGCCGCGCCGAGAGACAAGGTCGCGGAGCATCTCCGATTTCTGGCCCAAGCCGATGTGGAACCCTCGGCGATCAATGTCGACGCGATGGCCCTCTTCTCCGTCACGCAATATCTGCAAGAAGAAGGAGCGGCCGTCCCGCAAGACCTCGCCATCATCGACGTCGGAGCCTCGAAGACGACGCTCTGCCTCGTACAGGGAGGACGTCCTCTGCTCCTGCGAACGATCCTGTGGGGCGGCAATCATCTGACGCATGCCCTGGCTGTCCGGCACGCCTGTAGTTTCGCCGGCGCTGAGCGTCTGAAACGGACGATGGCCGTGGAGCAAGTCCACGGGTTGTTAGAGCCGATCCTGAAAGAGCTCCGCATCACCTTGCAGGCCCAGCTGGGCAACGAGCGCAGCCGCTTGACGCACTGTTGGGTATGCGGAGGCGGGTCAAAACTTCAAGAAGTCGGCGGCTACCTCTCGCGACAATTGGGACTCTATCCGGTCGGACCTCGCCAAGGGTTCGGAGCCGACACCCCACGGGCATTCTCCATCGCGTTCGGCTTGGCGATTCACCCCAAGATCATCCGACCGCGATGGCGATTCGCGTCGGCGCCCATGGAACTCGCGCTCGATCTCAAAGGCGTCACCGACGCAGCGTTGCCCGACAGCGCCACGACCAAACAAGACCGTCGCCTGGCGATCGCCGCCGGTCTGGTCATTGCTATCCTGGCGATCATGGATTTCTCGATTCACTTCTGGCTGCACGACCAGCGGGTCGCTCGACTGAAAACGACCCTGCACAGCCAGTATGAGCAGTTCTTTGGACCGGGTGCGGCGCCAGGAGAAGAGCTCGATCAAGCCCAGTACCGCATCGGAGTCCTGGATAAAGCACTCGGCGCCGTCGATACGGCGGAGGGCAAGGTCCTACACACGCTCTCAACGTTCGTGAAACAACTCCCGCCCGGAACGACGGTCAAGGTGCGCGAACTGACCGTCGACGGAACGACCGTCCTCATGGAGGGTGAGACGATCTCCTTCGACGCCGTGGAGCGACTCAAGCAAACCTTCGCCTCGAGCCCTCGATTGAAAGATGTCGCGGTGACGGAAACCCGAGTGGGCGCAAGCCCCAATCAAGTCGTCTTTCGAATCACGGTCACGGTGGAGAAGTCATGACGCAGAGCGTTCGAGAACGCTGGCGCCAGATGTCGCAGCGTGAGCGCACCCTTGTCCTGGCAGGCGGCATCGTGCTTGGCCTCAGCCTCCTCTTTATCCTGATCGTCGACCCTCTGTTGGACACCCTGGACCGCCTCGGGCGCCAAGAGATTCGAAAGCAGAAAGAGCTGGCCGAACTCACGGTGCTCGGCCAAGCCTATCTCGCCAAACGGGAGCGCCTGACCAAGACCGAGAGTCGCATGCCCGGAGCCGACAGCCACTTCTCCCTGCTGACGTTCATGGAGGAAGCGGCCACCACCGCCCATGTGCGCGAGCGCATCACCAGCATGCAACCGCAAGTCCAATCACTGGCGCAAGGCTACGAAGAAACGGCCGTCGATCTCCGATTGGACGGCATCCAATTGCCGGACTTGCTGGCATTACTCGTGGCCATTGATCAAGCCCCGTACGACCTTCAGGTTCGCCACCTGCAGATCCGCCCCAAATTCGACAATCCGGTCAATCTCGATGCAACCGTGCGGGTCTTGAGCTATGCGAAAAGCTGATGAACGAGGCGTCGCACTGCTCTTAGCCCTCCTGGTGCTCACGCTGCTCACCGCCATGATTCTTGAGTTCGATGCGGAAGCGCGCCGTGAATACCGAGCCGCCGCCGCCTTTCGGGACGACTACAAAACAGGCATGCTGACCCGAGCCGCCGTGCAGGCCGCGCGAGCCGTGCTGCTGCAAGATCTCTTGCGTGAAAAGATGACGGGGCAGAAATACGATGCGCCGACCGATATCTGGGCCATGCCGATCAAGAACTATCCAATTGGGGACGGATTCCTGACCGCGCAGATCCAGGATGAGACGGGGAAATTCAACCTGAACGACCTCGCATCGGCTACGGGAGGCGACATTGAACAGAAAAAGAAAATCCTCCGAGCCAAGCGATTGTTTGAACTGCTCAGGGTCAGCCCCACCCTAGTCGATGCGCTCATCGATTGGATCGACCAGGATGAAGTGCCTCAGCCGGCCGGCGCCGAGAGCCTCTACTACCAATCGTTGAGGCCACCCTATCGGTCCGCGAATAGCCCGTTACCTGGAATGGGAGATCTCCGACTCATCAAGGGGTTCACGCTGGAGATCATCGAACGACTCTCTCCCTACGTGACGGTCTTCCCGCAAGAGGGAGGCGTGCCGATGAACATCAACACCGCGGATCCCATCGTCATTCAGACTCTGGATCCGAACGTCACCCAAACGATGGCCGTGGAGATCGTCCAAGGACGCCCCTATAAAACAAAAGTGGACCTCGATCGAGTGAGTAGCTTTCAAGAGATCGGTCGGACACTGAGAAGCGACTATGATATCAAATCTGACTATTTCTCCGCACGCCTCGCCGTCACCGTGAATGAAACGACCAAGGCCTCATGGGCCGTCCTGAAGCGAGATGCCAGCAAGGGCGAGACTACAGTCGAATATCTGCGGATTCTCTAGGAATGTTTTCAGGTTTGATGTTTCAGGTTCCAAGTTGTCGAGGCCTCCCTCTCAACATGAAACATGAAACGTTGAACTTGCAACTCAGTCCATCGGCACCGTGATCGTGACCTCATTTCCCCGTTCGTTGTAAGTCAGACTGGGAAAGAAGGCTCGCGTCAGTAGAATCCCTCGACCGCTCGCGCCCTCAGATTCGCGCATCTCCTGAGGTCGCGTCAGCACAGCCCGCCACGGGAATCCCTTTCCCTCATCGGTGATTCGGTACTCCAAGTGGTTGTTACTCCGCTCGTGAAACACACGGATCATCACGCGGCGTGCTCTGAGACGAGACTGCGCCAAGCGTTGAGCCAATAACTGATCATAACAACCGTCGGCCAGGGCCTCCTGTTTTTCACGATCCTGAATCTCCAGATTCCCATGTTCAACGGCATTAAAGAGCAACTCTTGCAGCGCACCCTGAATATGGATTCTCTGGACCGGCGGTAATGCGGAAGCGGTCATCTTGAGGAGCCACGAAATAACCCCGGGGATATTCGCAGGATCCGTATCAACGGTTAATTCATAGTCAAATTGTCGAGCCCCTGGCACGTCCAGCGGATGACAGGGCAAGAAGTCCCGAGCACGCTGCAGCACAGAGGATAGCTCTTCTTCGGCAATCGGCTTATGCAGATAATCGATCGCCCCGCCACGCAGGGCCTCGATAATAAGCGGTTCCGGCGCATTGTGCCCCATGACAATCACTGGACATGGCTCATGCCGAGCCTTGAGTTCCTTGACCAATGCCAATCCGGCACCGTCCGGAAGAAACATGTCGGTGATCACAATATCAGGAACGACCTCCTCAAGCTTGGCCATCGCAGCCACAGCGTCCGGGACGCTCATAACCGAAAACCCTCTGTCTTTCACATAGTGCGCAATACGAGATTGCGTCTCCAAACAAGGATCAATGACCAAGAGATGATCAGCTGGTAGTGGCAGATTCATGCGGCCATCCCTTTGTCGTATACCTGACGAAGCGCAACGAGAAGCCGCTGAACTTCCTGCTCCAAGGTGGCATACAGTTGTGCTCCGTTCGCTAGATTTCCTGCTTTCGCAGACTCTTCCAATTCCTTGCAGGCATGAAGGGCAGCCGGAGCGCAAAACTGGAGAAGGGCGCCCTTCAACTTGTGACTCGATCGCGCCACACCCAGCGCATTTCCAGCGTCTAGGGCCGATTGCGCCTCCACCAAGTCCTTCGGACCATGCTCTATAAACAATTCGATCATCATCTGGAACGTCTCTCGGTCATCATCGACGCGGGCGAGGGCCTCATCGAAGCTGAAGACACGATCCTGACTCATGAGATCACCCTCCCGAACTATCTCTGCGGTCAGATGGCGACCTCGATGCCCATCAAGGCCACATCATCAGGAAATTGCTCATGCCCCTGCCAACGCACCGCCTCTGCGATCGTCTCTGTGATGACGGTCTCTAAGGGCTGCCGACCCAGTGCTTGAATCGTCTTCTCCAACCGACCCTGTCCCCACAACTCCCCGTTCGCTGCAGGGAATTCGTACAGTCCGTCGCTGAGCAGGTACAACCGGTCTCCCGGACCAATAGGAAGCGTCGCGGTGACATAGCTTGTTGAAGGATCAAACCCAAGCGGCAAATTTGGTTGGATCATCCAACAGACTTCACCGGACCGGCGGTGAAGCAACGCCCCGCCGTGCCCGGCTGTCGCATAGGAGAGGGTATGGCATCGGAGATCGAGACTCGCGAAGACGATCGTGAAATAGTGTCCAGATTCCGTGAGTGGGAATTGCTTATTGGCTTCCGTCAGAATGGCTCCAGGGTCATTCGAGCCGACATGACGGAGCAAACTGTCTCTTCGAAGAAAAGTGGCAAATGAAGCGGATCGCAACGCCGGCGAAACACCATGGCCGGACGCATCGAGCAAATACAAACCCAGCACATCCTCACTCCACTGCACGACATTGAAGAGGTCGCCGCCCAAGGCGAGAGAGGGTCGGTAGGCATGGGCCATCTGCACGCCGGACAAAATAGTCCCCGGCGCAGGAAGCAGCGACTCCACATAGCGCGCGGCGGACTGAAGCTCCTGTTCGAGCGCCTCCTGCTTCTGGCGGATCTCCTCGGTGGCATCTTTCAACCTTCTGACCAACGTCGCCGCACGCATCCCGGCCTGCACGCGAGCAGTAATTTCGTACTTACTGGCAGCTTTACTCAGAAAGTCATCGGCGCCGCGGGCCAAGCCTTCGGCGATCTGCTCCGGCTGATCATGACTTGTCATCATCAAGATCTGACTCGTCTGGAGTTCCGGATCTTGCCGCACATATTCGCAGAAAGACGGCCCGTCCATTTCCGGCATCATCCAATCCAGGATGGTCAGCTCAGGCCGCTCTCGTCGAAGCGCCTCCAATCCGGCCTTCCCATCACCGGCTTGAATCACCCGATAGCCGAGCCGTTTCAGTCGAGCCACCAAGGCTAGCCGTGCCGTGGGCTCATCATCCACGACAAGAACAGTATGCGGCGGCGGCGAACCGGCGGGATCGGCAGCCGTGGCGGACGACTCAAAGGACATTGGTACTCCGTGAATCAGAGGTTTCTGATGATACGCATTGAGTTTCTAGTTTTCGGAGACTGTTTCCGGGCAACATGAAACTACAAACCAGAAACTTTGAGTTCGAATCGACAACGCTTCACGCCGACCGGCTAGGCTGCGCGTTGATGTCCGGTCAAGGCATCCTGCTCATTATCATAGACCGGAATCAGTTTCTGAATGTTGGCCAGGCTCATAATTTCCCGAACGTAACTTTGCGGCTTCAACATGCTTACTTTCGCCTGACTCAGCTTGAAGTTCTGAGATACAAGCGCCAGCAAGCCGAGGCCGGAGCTGTCCACAAAACGAACTTCGGCCATATCCAAAATCAGATGACGACAGCCCTTCTGTCGGATCGCTTCAACCGCTGTCTTGAACTGCTCACGATTGGCATAAGTGAGATCTCCTGTCATCTCAAGAACCACACCGTTCGGCACGGGGCGTTCTTTTGTTTGCATCGCCATGACTCCCCCCTTTATGTATGCAGATAGTCCTGACCGGCTCGTGTCATTCCACTATGCGGCTCGAGCGGCAACCGCGGCATCTTCCGTCGGAAACACTGCAATCATCTTGTCGATATTGGCCATCTCCAAGACCTGCTTCACAGTACCCTGCGGGCCCACCAAGCTGATCCATCGTTCCTCCACGGACAACTGTTAAGACGTCAGGGCCAAGAGGCCCAGTGCGGAACTGTCCATATACGTCGCCTCGTGCAGATCAACGATGAGATGCCTGCCGCCAGACGCTCCATACGCCGTCACCACAGAAGAGAAGTCTTTGCGGTTGCGATAGGTGAAGACATCGTCGACATGGATCACGGTTGCGTCACGCCAAGCTCGTTGAGTGATCGGCATAGGAACTCCAGACTCGTCAACACCTCAGATAGGCCAAGATGGCTCCGGCAATGTCACCCAGCGGCAGAACTTTGTCGACCGCACCGGCTTTGATCGCCTCTTTCGGCATGCCGAAGACCACGCAACTCGCTTCGTCTTGAGCGATCGTAAACGCGCCGGCCTGTTTCATCGTCAACATTTCTTTGGCGCCGTCGCCCCCCATGCCTGTCAAGATGACACCCACGGCATTGGCCCCGGCGTACCGGGCGACCGAGGCGAACAGGACATCGACCGACGGGCGATGGCGATTGACCGGCGGGTCCTGGTTGATCTGAACCGTGTACCGGGCGCCGCTCCGGACCAGCGCCATATGATAACTGCCGGGAGCGACCAAAGCATGCCCCGGCAGCACGCTGTCCCCGTCTTCCGCTTCCTTGACCGAGATCCGGCAGAGATCGTTCATGCGATCGGCCCAGGTCTTGGTGAATCGTTCCGGCATATGCTGTGTGATCAAGATCGGTGGCGTATTCGGAGGAAGCGCCATCAATACCTCTTTCACCGCTTCGGTTCCACCGGTGGAAGAACCGATGGCAATGATCGTATCGGTCGTCTTGATCATCGCCGAACTGAGCAGTTTCGTCGGGGCCGCCGCCCCCGGTGCGGCAGGCTGTTTTGAACGCACCGTCGCGCGCGCCGCCGCCTTGATTTTGCCGATGAGATCCTGCGCCACCTCCTCCATTCCCTCTCGAAGGTCGATTTTCGGCTTCGTGATGAAATCCACGGCGCCGAGTTCCAGGGCCCGCAAGGTCGTTTGACAGCCGTCCTCGGTCAACGAACTCACCATGATGACCGGCATGGGATGCCCACGCATGAGCTTTTCCAAAAAGGTGAGCCCATCCATTTTTGGCATTTCCACATCAAGCGTCAGCACGTCAGGATTAAGTGCTTTGATCTTCTCCCTGGCGATATAGGGATCGGGGGCTGATCCAACCACCTCGATCTCACGATCCTTGGACAGCAGCATGGCCAACACTTGCCGCATCAGCGCCGAATCGTCGACCGTCAGAACTCGAATCTTCTTCATAAGGCTCCCAGGGAAAGCATTCAGCGCTCAGCTGTCAGCGTTCAGCTTCGGATCTTTTTACTGAAGACTGCTGGCTGATAGCTGTCATCAGAACAACATCACATCCTCCGTCGGCTGCTCTTTCCGCTGTGTAATGCGCGCACTGTATTCAGTCTCCCGCTCGACGATCGTCCGATTCTTGAGCCGTTCGATCTTTTTCATCAGCACACGCCCCGAATCGGTAAAGTAATAGACTTTCCTCGGAAACATATCGCCGAGATCCGCCTTGACAACAGCCAACCCCTCGCTCTGCAGATACTGCGTCACCCACGCCGCGTTGTTGGCCCCCACATCGATCTTCCCCTCATAGATTTTCCCGGCTCCGAACAGCTTGACCTCCAGTCGGCTTCTCAGCCCTCCACGCTTCAAAATGCCGTTGATCAGCGACTCCATGGCGAAGGACCCGTACCGGGTCGGCTCGCCCCAGGCCGAACCGTCTCTTCCCTTCGGCTCCGGCAGCATGAAGTGATTCATCCCGCCCACGCCGGCGACCGAGTCGCGGATGCAGGCGGAAATACAGGACCCCAGCACGGTGTAGACCACCATCGGTGCCGCGCTGACAAAGAACTCTCCCGGAAGAATAGACGCTATTTCATGAGGAAACCGACTGTCCCGCATACGCCGCACATGGCTGAACTCTTCGTTGTCAATCACCGGATAAATCCTATGGCGCTTTGTAATACACGGTCGGGACGACCGTCTGAAAAGGATGCTTAAGCCACTGCAAGCTTTCTGAGTGCCCGATAAAGAGATAGCCGCCAGGTTTCAAATACCCATAAAACTTGTTGACAAGTGTCTCCTGCGTCGGGCGATCGAAGTAAATCATGACGTTGCGGCAGAAAATCAGGTCGAGCGGGGTCGTGATAGGAAACCGCTCGTCCATGAGATTGATCCGGCGAAACTGGATCATGGCGGCCAAATGCGGTTTTACCTTGTACAGTCCCCCGCTGCCGTCTCGTCCGCGTAAAAAATGACGATGCAGGAGGTCGGGAGGCACATCACGAAACCGGTCTTGGTCGTAGACCCCCGATGCCGCCTTGGCTAAGACCCTGGTCGAAAGATCCGACGCCAAGATCTTGCAATCCCACTGCGCGACATCCTGGACGCTCTCAAATAATGTCATGGCGATCGTATAGGGTTCTTCTCCGGTCGAACAGGCGGAGGACCAGATTCGTATCTGCTTGGCCGCCGCCAACCCGGGAAGAATGGTGGTGCGAAGAAATTCGAAATGTTGCGGTTCGCGAAAGAAATCCGTCTTGTTGGTAGAGATCAGATCCAGCATCTGCGTGAACTCTTCTCGAGTCGCGTCCTCTGTAATCACGCTGTAATACTCGGAAAATGTCTGAATCCCGAGATGCTGCAGCCGTTTTGACAGGCGGGACGCCACCAGCGTGCGCTTTTGCTCATTGAGCGAAATACCACTCTCGTCGTAGATCAAGGTGCGAAAACGTTCAAATTCTTCTGTCGTAATCGTGTGGCCCATAGGGGGACTCCGCTTCGCTTGCCCACAGAAGAGATGCGCGGCATGCCCGGCTGTCTTAGTGGCTAGAATCTTGTCGGTCGATGGAGTGAAATTCTTGACTGCGCGGTGGGGAGATCCCAGGGAAAGAATGGATAAAGCCCCCAGGCAGAGCGTTGACGCCATTCCTTCTCATCCGATTGTGAGACGAGCCCCTTCACTCAGACAGCGGCTCGGGATACGCTCAGCCTGATCGAGAAGCTGCCGAGGCGATACCCCTCCGCCTGAAGCAGAAGGGGTCAGCGCGACGTACCTGCCCTTAAAATTCCTCGAACTCTTCCTCCTTTGTCCCGCTGGCCTTAACGGTGGAGAGCGTATTCGGACTGCGCATCGGCCTCACCCCAGCAAACTGTTTCCGGACTCCCGCGCGGGGCGATTGCGGTTTGCTCGGGGCCGCATCATCATCGCCTCCTTTCACATACACATCGTGAATCGCAAGGGCGGTGCTCCCACGATGCATCTCGACGGCCTTCATCCTCGCCTTCTGCGTCTCGGTCACCTGAGTCTTGAACAGCGAGACGTGGGTGAGCAGACTATTCGCTTGTTGAGTCATGGTCTGGCTGGCGCTGGTTGTTTGTTCGACCAAAGCGGCATTCTGCTGCGTGGTTACGTCCATCTGCATGATCGCCTTGTTCACTTGGTCGATCCCGCTCGCCTGTTCTTGCGAGGCCGCGCTGATCTCTGCAATGATGTCCGTCACCCGCTTGACGGAATTCACAATCTCTTCCAGGGTCTTGCCGGATTGATTGACCAGCTCGCTTCCGTCCATCACACGCTGAATCGACTCATTGATCAGCCCCTTGATCTCCTTCGCCGCCGTCGCGGACCGTTGTGCCAAGTTACGAACCTCCGACGCCACGACCGCAAACCCCCGGCCATGTTCGCCGGCCCGCGCGGCCTCGACCGCAGCATTCAACGCCAGCAGATTGGTCTGAAACGCGATCTCATCGATCACCGTGATAATGTCCGCAATCTTCTTGCTGCTCTTGTTGATCTCCCCCATCGCATCGACGGCTTTCTTGGTCACCGCGCCACCCTTGTCGGCGGTGTCGCGAGCCGCAATCGCCAGCTGATTGGCCTGTTTGGCATTGTCCGCGTTCTGCTTCACGGTGGCGGTCATTTGCTCCATGGAAGCGCTCGTTTCTTCCAGAGAACCGGCCTGCTCGCTGGTCCTCTGCGACAAATCTTCACTCCCTTTGCTGATCTCTTCCGATCCGGCGGTCACCGATTCCACTGCCTCTCGCACGACCGTGATCGTTTCCGTCAGCTTATGCACTGCCCCATTGAGGCTAGACTTCATCAGCTCAAACTCACCGTGATACATGCCCGTCATTGAACGAGTTAGATCGCAGTCCGCCAACGCCGTCAAAACCATCTGTGCTTCCCGGAGCGGAGTCACCACCGCATCGAGCAACTGATTGACGCTGGCTGTCAGTGCTTTGGCCGCCCCCTCGAATTGCGTGATGTCGATTCGATTGGATAAATCGCCGGCCGCGGCGGTCTTGATAAGTTTTTCTACCTCATTTTGCGCCAACCTCTGACCGGTCACGTCCGTGGCGAACTTGACGACTTTGCACACCTTGCCGGCGGCATCCAGAATCGGGTTGTACGAGGCCTGAATCCAAACCTCCTTGCCCCCCTTGCCCACTCGCCGGTACACCCCCGCATCGTACTCGCCCCGGTTCATGCGCTGCCAAAACGCCATATACTCACCACTGTTCGTGTACGATGCCTCGCAAAACATCCGATGGTGCTGCCCTTTGATCTCCGCTAATGAGTAGCCGAGAGCGTTGAGGAAATTCTCGTTCGCCGTGAGCACCGTCCCGTCCGGACTGAATTCGATTACCGCCTGGGCACGGTTCAGCGCACCCGTAATCCCCTTCATCTCTGACGCGCTCCTTTGCTCCTGTTCGACTTTGCCCTGCATCGTCTCGGCCATCAGGTTGAAAGCCACCGCCAGCTTCCCGATTTCGTCCAGAGACGTGACCTGTGATCGATGGGTCAGATTGCCGTTTTGAAGTTGCTCCGCTGCCGCCAGCACATTGGACAGATTCTCGACGATCAACTTGGAGATGAACCACATGACAAACGCACCGATACCGGCCGCGGCGAGGATGGTCAGGACCATCAGCCAATTCGAGGTCACATTCAAGTCGTGGCCGGTGTTGTAACTTTCTTCCGCCTGTCTACTGTTTTCCTTGACCAACCATTCGACCGTGCTATTGAGCACCTTGACTTTCTCGGTCAGATCGGTTTTCTGCATCTCTGCCGCAGCGTCCTTGCTGTGATTCTTGCTGAGCTGCAACATTTTCTTGCGGATTTCCATATACTCTGGGACCCCGGCCTTGAATGATTCAAAGATCTTCCACTCCTCTTCCGTGGCGATGAGCGGAGCGTACTTCTCCAACTGCCTCTCTATTTCCTTGTCCAGCTCGATGATGCCTTGCTCCAGCTCAGCCATCCTGGCTGAATCAGTGGCCAGGATGTGCCATACGACGAGGTTGCTCCTGCGCAGCATCTGCGCGCGCAGGTCACTCATGATCGTGACTCCATGCAAGTTCGTCTTATAGATAAACTCCGCGTTCGCATTCAGCCGACTCATGCCCACCATCGACATGCCTCCGATAGTCAGCATTAAGACGCCGACGACCGCGATGCCACTGAGCATTTTCAGTCTGATGTTAAGATTCTTGAACCTGTTCAGCATACAACCTCCCTTCCAAGATCACCCTTCATCGCCGTCCGAAGTCAGTCGGCCATTCGCCCGCACTGAGACCCTTCACAGCCGGATTTGTGACAGTCCTCTATCGGCTGATGCAGGCACATCATGAGTCACACCCTGTCCCTTCCGATTACCGCCATTGGCTACGGCGCCGCCACCTGAATTAGAATTCTTCGAACTCATCGCCTGCACTGTGGCGATCCTTGCCATTACCGGCTGCAACTCCGACCGACCCTTCGTGTTCCACAGACTTGGCTGCAAGCGGTTTCTTAGAGGGCAGCTTGGAACCAACCATCGGCTTAACCGGCGGCCTGCTTACCGGACGCGCGGTCTCTCGCTTCGTCATGACCTGAGGTGGACTCGGATTTCTCACTGATCGCAGTCATGGATTGCTTCTTACTTTGATAGGTTCAACATCAAATATTCTGATCGCATGGTCCCCACCGCTCGGGAATTGAGCGACTGATGGCATCACCCGGTGTTCATTTCCGTTGAGCATTCACACAGCGGCCCCGGCGGCGGCTTCCTGTAGATCCCCCTCACAGAGCAACCCATCCATGTCTAGCAGCGCTACGAGCTTGTCACCGGATTTGCCGATACCGTTGAGAAAGCTCACATCCACACTAGCTCCGAATTGCGGCGACTGCTGCATGTCTTTCTTCTCGATGTTCAACACATCCGACACGGAATCCACCACCAGGCCCATGACCTTGTCCCGTACGACCACAACAATAATGACGGTGAAGGCCGTGTAATCGATCGTCGGCATGCCGAACTTGGTACGCAGTTCGACGATCGGCACGATCGTGCCTCGGAGATTCAACACGCCTTTGATGTGCGAGGGTGTATTGGGGATCTTCGTCACCACCGTGTAGCCCTTGATCTCCTGGACACGGAGGATGTCCACCCCGTAGAGCTCGTCGCCCAGATTGAACGTCAGGAACTGGCTGCCGTCCGTCGTGAGGCCGATCTGTTGATGGAGCTCTTTTGTCGCGGTCTCAACCGTCACAGTAGCCATGTCATCCTCCTCTTAAGAATCCCCACTCTGAGAACTCGTTTCAGATTTCACGCTTCGACTTCTTGCCTGACACCTGCCACGGGCCGCTACGCGGCGACCTGTGTAGCCTGGCGCGCGATCTGCAGGAGACCGCGCACATCCAGGATGAACCCGACCGTCCCGTCGCCGAGGATCGTGGCGCCTGCGATGCCCTCGACCTTGCGGAAGTTTTGCTCCATGCTTTTGATCACGACCTGCTGCTGGCCGAGAATCTCATCCACCATCACCGCCACCTGTTCTCCTTCTGTCTCGAGAATGAGCAGAATGGCCTGGGTGGGATCGGTGATCTCTGGCTGAAGAGAAAACACTTCATACATACGCACCACCGGCAAATAGGTGCCGCGCACGTTGATCAGTTCGCCCTTCTCGACGACGGTCTTGATCATGCCGGCCTTGGGCTGGATGGACTCCAAGATAGACAACAACGGCACGATATAGGTCTCTTGCCCGACACGAATCGTCATGCCTTCGATGATGGCGAGCGTCAGCGGCAGTTTGAGCGTAAAGACCGTCCCGCGTCCCTCCGTCGTCTTGATGCTGACGGTACCCCCCAGCGTTTCGATGTTGCGCTTGACGACGTCCATACCGACGCCACGGCCCGAGATATCGGTGATTTTCTCCGCCGTCGAAAATCCAGGCTTGAAGATCAAGGACCAGATCTGGTCGTCCGGTAACTTATCGTTTTCAGAAATCAACCCCTGCTTGATCGCCTTAGCAAGAATCTTGTTGCGATTGAGGCCGCGGCCGTCGTCTTCGACGGTAATGCAAATACTGCCGCCTGCATGAAACGCATTGAGCCTGATCGTTCCCAGTTCCGGCTTATTGTTGTCCAGCCGTTCTTCCGGGGCTTCCAATCCATGGTCGGCTGAATTCCTGACCAAATGCGTGAGCGGATCGTTAATGGATTCGATGACCGTCTTATCCAATTCTGTCTCTTCCCCGGACAGGACAAGCTGGATCTTCTTGCCCGCCTTGGCCGAGAGATCGCGCACCAGTCGCGGGAATCGGGCAAAGGCCGTGCCGATGGGCAACATGCGGATGCTCATAACCCGTTCCTGAATCTCTCGCGTATTGCGCTCCAATTGGGCCACCCGCTCCAGCAACACCGGCATCTGGCTCATCTCAAAGCGGGCGCCGAGATCGCTCAGCATCGACTGGGTAATCACCAGTTCACCCACGAGATTGATCAGCTTATCGATTTTGTCGGTGTCCACGCGAATCGAGGCCGTATCGGTTTTCTTCGATTGAGCGGCCGCCTCCATCTTCCGTTGTTTCTGGAGTGCCTGTTCAACTTGCTGAGGGCTGGCGGCATGTTGCTCGATTAAGATCTCGCCGACCCGCTTTTGTTGCGCCAACGCCCCGTCAAGCGCTTCACGCGAGACGACGCCGCTCTCGACCAGAATCTCTCCCAGGGGCTTGGGCTCATCCTCACTGCCCTCAGAGGTGAGGGGTGAGGCGTACGGTGGCGCAGACGAACGGTGCCCCTCGCCCTTCACCCCTGACGCCTCACCCCTAACCTCTTCAATCGTGAGTACACTGTCTTCGCGGACGAACTCGAATACGGCTTCGACGACTTGCCGGTCTTTCCCGGTCCTCACCCGCATGCTCCAGGACAAGTAGCATCTCTCCGGGTCCATATCGGCCACATCAGGAAGCCGGGAGTCGTCGACTTTGACTTCAGACAAGGTTCCCAGAGCCCCAAGCTCTTTGAAGATCTGCAGCGGGTCGAGACCGCGCTGAAACAGCCACTCGGGCGGAGTCCAGTGGATCGTATAGACATGCGCATGGTCGATAGACATCACCGCCGCCGCTTTGGCCGGGTCCGCCGACTGCCCTGCCGGCGGGGCGTTCAAGGCGCTGGCAGCCGCCAGTTCAGCCGCGAGCCGCTGAACCGTCTCATTGTCCACCGACGCGCCGGTCTTCGCCGCATCGATCAATGTCTTGAGGCAGTCCGTGGACTTGAGTAGCAGATCGGCGATCTGTGGCGTGACGACCTTTTGTCCGTTGCGCAACAGATCGAGCAACGTTTCCATCTTATGGGTAAACTGCGCCACCGCACTGAAGCCGAACATGCCGCTCGCGCCCTTGATCGAATGGGCCGAACGAAAGATCTTGTTGAGGAGATCCCGATCCTCTGGATGCTGTTCCAGTTCCAACAATCCTTCCTCGACAACGGCTAAATGCTCCGCGGCCTCCTCAAAAAAGGCGTCTTGAAATTGTGCAAAATCGTTACTCATCTTGAACCTCGTCGTCCGCTGGCAGGCTTCACGTTTCGGGTTTCGCGCTTCATGTTATCGGATGGCCGCTTTCCTCAACTTGCAACATAAAACCAGCAACTCAAAACATTCCCCGTGGTTGAAAGGCTATGCCGGCAGCACTTTAGCGATAGTTTTCAGCAAAACGTCCGGATTGAACGGCTTGACGATCCATCCCGTTGCGCCGGCTTCTTTGCCCTCTTTCTTTTTTTCCATCGCCGACTCCGTCGTCAACATGAGAATCGGCGTGAATTTGTAGGCGGTCAACTGCCGCAGTTTCTTGATCAGGGTGATCCCGTCCATTTCCGGCATATTGAGATCCGTCACGACGATATCCAGTTTGGTTCCGGCTGCGACTTTACTCACCGCGTCTTTCCCATCTTCCGCTTCTATCACGGTAAACCCGGCGTTCGTGAGGGTGAATGCGACCATTTGCCGCATGGTGCGTGAATCATCGACGACCAAGGCTGTCTTGCTCATATTGCCCCTCCGGCTTCAGTAGGCCTCGTTCTAGAACAACGTCACGGAATCCGTCTCGTTCTTGGATGGCTCGATGTCTATTGGCACGGGCTCGAGATAATCAGACACGCCCCCCGCCTCGTGCAGGCGGCGTTCGGCATCCATCGTGTAGCTGCGCTCCATCCGCTGCAGCGCCGCGATCTCTTGTTGTGCCTTCGGATTCTCAGGCCCTTCCAACAACACCTGCACGTGCTGCTGGAGTTGGTCCAGCGCCGACCCGACATGTTCCAACTTCTGCCGCGTAATGTCCTGGAACTGCATCGCCATCACCACCTTCGACAAACTGGCCGCTTTATCTGTGGCAGTGATGGCCGCGCTGGAAGAGGCCAGGACTTGAAGATAGCCCATCAGCTCCATCGCCGCTCGCTCGGTTTCTTGTGTCACGGCCGCCATGTGCGCCTTGAGAATCGGAATGATCTGCACGGCATCGTTCCCGAAACTTTCCCAGGCTCGTCGATGGGCCTCACGCTCCACATCCCCGACGTCAGCCGCCTCTCTGATGCTTCCGCCGGGCACTTTCGATGAATTCATCGTCTTGTTCTCGCTCCGCTCGTGGCAGTCTCAATACCCCGCAGCTTATCGTCCCTGTGGAGAACGACCCTGCATATCGCTCGCCTGTCCTGAACGCCGGACGTCTATCCCCAGCTCGGAGCCGTGACTCGTCATTCACTGAGTGACCCAGTAAATCCCAGCTGCTGTAATCGTGTCTGTAGGTCCTCGGAGATCCCCGACACGAACATTCGGTTTTGTTTCTTAGCGGCCAGCAGCAGCTGAATCGCCGCCGTATCGACTCTGGCGACAGCGCTGAGGTCTAATGACACCAACCCATCGTTTGTGAACAACTTCGTCAGCGCGTCTTTGAATTCACTCGCTTCGAAAATAGTGATATCCCCTTTCGGAGCGAGATGTCTGGGGTTCTGATCATCCGCCTGGGATGGTTGCGGGGATGATGATTCCGTGGCCATAGCGCAAGCCCCTCCTGACTGAAAGTACTGAATCCTATTGTCGGCTGCTGAGGATCAAGACTTGAGTGCCGACTGCATGAAATGCGAACCCCACCTATGGCGTTGGCGATTGCCCCTCGCCGGATAGTTCCGGAACAAACTGCGACGCGCTCTGCGGCACATCCTCCGTCGATCGTCCGAACGCGTCCGCGCTGTTTCCCGTCTCGAGGACAGGAGCGGGCGGAGCCTGTTCAAGAATGACGACCTCCACTCGGCGATTCTTGGCCCTCTGTTCCGCATCTGAATTGGCCGTGATGGGCCTGGTGTCGGCATGCCCGACGGCCGCCAGGTGATCCGCCGGTACTCCGTAGAGCTCCGACAGCACCCGCACCACCATCACCGCCCGTGTCGAGGACAATTCCCAATTGGACGGAAACAGCGCCGTCCTGATCGGGACGTTATCGGTATGGCCTTCGACACGCGTATGGCGGTTCAATTCCAGGATGACACCGCCCAATCCTTCGAGAAATGGCAACGCTTCAGCTCGAACCGTCCCTTCACCGCTATTGAACAGCAGTCTGTCTGGAATCCTAATCACAATATCTCCATTGATTTTCTGGACGACAGTGACGAACGCCACCAGGTCCTTCACTTGCTTGTCGCTGATAGCCTGGATCTGCTTATTGAGGTGTCGAAGAACCGTCTGCTTGGCATCGGATGGGTTTCGCCCCTGCTGAACCGATTTGGCCTCGCCGATGTTGATGATCCGGTTTTCTCCAGAATGATTAGAGAGTGGATTCAGCGCCGCCTTGATCGATTCGCTGACGGTCCGATACCGCCCCACATTGACGGACGAGATCGAGTACATCACAACAAAGAACGCAAACAGCAACGTAATAAAGTCGGCATAGGAAACCAACCACCGCTCGTGATTTTCATGCTCTTCGTGTTTATGCTTCGCCATTGACGACCGTGAAAGGTGAAGGGTGTGAGTCAGCCCTCTTCATGGCGTCCACGAGACACGAGAGTCGCTCGCCTCGCTGAGTCGAAGCCGGCTTCACGAACGACATCATTTTTTCGCTTCCTTCGTGCGTTCGCTGTGGGGAAGAAAGCTTTCCAGCTTCTCCTGCAGCAATCGGGGGTTTTCACCCTGGGCCAGTCCTACCAGTCCCATGATGATGACGTTGCGTGACCCGGCTTCCTCCTTCAACTTGAACTTGATCTTATTGGCCAGCGGCAAGAAAAAGAGGTTGGCTGCTCCCACGCCGTAGACCGTAGCGACGAACGCCACCGCAATACCGCCACCCAGTTTTGAGGGATCGGCCAGATTCTCCATCACGTGAATCAGCCCGAGCACCGCGCCGATAATGCCGACGGTCGGTGCGTACCCACCCGCGGCTTCCCATACCTTGGCCGCATGGACGCCTTGCTCCTCATGGTGTTCCACCTCAATCTCAAGGATCTCGTGCACGGCTTTCGGATCGGTTCCATCGACGATGAGCTGGATTCCCTTCTTCATGAAGGGATCTTTGATGTCTTTGAGTTTGCCCTCAAGTGCTAGCAACCCTTGTTTCCGTGAGACGTTTGCAAGATCCAGGATCAACTTGATGGTTCCCTTATTGTCGATATGGGGGCCTGCGATCGCCAGAGACAGGGAACTGAACGCCTTCATGACCACCGACAGCGGATTCTGCACACAAATCGCTCCGAACGTCCCGCCGATCACGATGATGAAGGCCGTGAGCTGCATAATCGAGCCGATGTGCCCACCCTCCAGTATTTGGCCTCCGATAATGGAGCCCAACGCCAACACCAGCCCGAGTATGGTTGCAATATCCATGATGCAAGCGCCTCATTTGAATCCGAACTGAGCCAGGATATCGTCAGCGACCTGTTGTTTCATGGCGGTCGTGTTCGATGCCTCGAGTTGTTTGAGCAGGTCGCCTGCGGTTCCGGAGGCGGTCGACCCATTGCCACTCTGCTGGAGTCCGAAGATGACGACGAGTTCCACCAGCTTGCCTTGGACTTCATCGAGAATCGCCACAAGTTTCTTCACTCGCTGCGCGACTAAGTCTTGAAAGGACAGGGCGGTCATGATCTCCGTCAGATGCTTGTCGTCCTGCAGCAGAACGGACGACACCTTCTCAAGTCGTTCCACAAGTGACTTGCAATCCATCGCCCGCAGGATCTCGATGACGGCGGAGAGATCTTTGGCGATCTGCCCGTGACCATCCTGAATCATCTCCGTCAGGCGCATCACTTCCAGTGTCCCGTCCTCCGTCATTTGTTTGAGATCGCTCAAGTGAGCCGCAGCCGCCGGAAGCTGCACACTGCTGGACGAGAGCTGAGGACTGGCCTCCGAGAGGGTCCTCATCGTGTCTTTGACGAAACGAGCTAATTCGCCGAGCTCTTCGTATAATTTATGCCCGCCGTTTTCCACGCTACCTCCATCATTCATTACAAGTTCTGACGGCCACCCTCATGCCCACGGACTATTTGAATATCTTGCCGAGCTTTTCCTGCATCGTCTCAGCCGTAAAGGGTTTCACGATGTAATTGCTGACGCCCGCCTGCACCGCTTCAATAAGGTTGCTTTGTTGAGCCTCGGCCGTCACCATCAGCACAGGAATGGCTTTGAGCTTTTCATCCGCCCGAATGGCTCGGAGCATGTCGATACCCGTCATGACCGGCATGTTCCAGTCGGATACCACAAATCCGAACGTATCGGCCCGCAGTTTTTGCAGCCCTTCCTGTCCGTTTTCGGCTTCTTCAATATTGGCGAATCCCAACTGTTTCAGGATATTTTTGACGATTCTCCTCATCGTCACCATGTCATCGACCACCAGGATCTTCATACTTGGATCGGCTGGCATAACGTCTCCTTTTTTTACTCTACAGTCACAGCGACGAGGTCCGACGGTCTATCCAGAATGGGATGGTCGGATCTTTCCACGACCGCTCGGCGCTTCATCCAATATCGGCACATTGGCCCAGCGACCTGAGCCGGAATGGCTTGCCTCAGCGCAAACTTTCTCCTATGGGTGGGACAGGGTCGCCGTGCGTGGAGAAAGATGTGTTCCCAAGCGGCAGGCTCCGGTCGGATCATGCCCACCACTCATGACCATGGCGCCTTGCCGTCTAGGAGTGGGAACGTCGAGTCCTTCTGCCAATCAATAAGGCAGCCACTCGTCGGTTACGAGGCTTGTCGAGACCGACCATGCATCCACTCATGGATGTCACGGCGAAGGAACCGCCAGTGCTTTCCGATTTTTGATGCCGGCAAGTCACCGACTCGGGCAAGCTTATAGACGGTGGACTTCGGTACCCGAAGGAACCGAGCCACCTCCATCACCGTGAGAATTTCTCCCTCTCGTACGGTGACTTCCTCGGTCTGAATCGCCGTTGCTGTAGATACTTCATTATTCATGACAACTGAGGTATCGGCGTGGCGGTTTGAAAACTTGAGCACCCAATGGGAGCGAATCTCGGGCTCCACCCTTCGCTTCACACCCTTTCCACTCGGATGCCTGATGCCCATTCATGTTTCTCCACGACCGACCGACAAAGGATCTGCGACTGGGCCTAAACCAATAGGAACTGTACACAATGGCGCGTGTGATTTCGGTCGCGTCGGGCAAAGGCGGGGTCGGCAAAAGTGTGGTGGCGGCTAACCTGGCTCTCCTCTTGGCACAGAGGGGGCAGCAGGTGGTGCTTGTGGATCTCGACGTCGGCGGCGCCGACGCACATGTGCTGGTCGGCCTCCTCAATCCGCCATTTACCCTGACCGACTTCCTCAACCATCGCATTGAGCAGCTGGATGATCTGGCTCACCCGCTCCCCATTCATCCGAACTTGCGGATTATTCCCGGCACCGGCGATACCTTAGCGACAGCCAACATGTCCTATTCACAGAAGAAACGCCTGATCCGGAATTTTCAAGATATCCGCGCGGACGTGATCGTCGTCGATATCGGAGCAGGAGCGAGTTATCATACTCTCGATTTTTTTCTTATGGCCGACCATCACGTCGCCGTCGCAACGCCAGACCCCACCTCCGTCTTGGATCTCTACCGGTTTCTTAAGCTCGCGGCGATTCGTCGTGTTTTATCGCTGTTCGTGATGCGGAATGTGATGGCGGAAGGCCTAGCGAACCGGGATTACAGCAGTGTGGAAGAGGTGTTAGACGTCGCGGGCAAGACGGATGAGTCCGGTCGTGCGATCGCAGAAACTACCCTGCGAGCATTTCAGCCGACCCTCATCCTCAATCGCGTATCGGGACGCGCTCGCGTCAACGTACTTCAGCTGAGGAAACTGCTCAAAGAGTATGTTGGTGGCGATTTGACCCTGCTGGGTGAGATTCCGGACGACCCTGCGATGGAACAAGCGGTACGTGCGTACGTCCCGGTGGTTCAGCACGCTCCTTCCTCACCCGCTTCGATTGCAATCAACAAGTCAGCAGATGCGCTATTGCAACTATTCTCAAACCCATTATCGCGTGCGGCATGACTGAGTATGCAAGATACGGACAGCCTGTGGTGTTTATCCTTACAGCTATCTTTCAAGAGATCAACAAGATCACTCTCTCCTCACATCAGATCTGATCGGTTACCGATTTTTTCGCACAATGACTCCGTACCATCCGAGGCCATCATACTCCTGGTACCCAATGGTCTTGGCATAGGCAACCACTTCGTGCCCGCTGTTAACATAAAAGCCCCGTTGACGTCCTTGATGATTCAGCATGAACGGCTGCAAGATCTCTTGATTGTCTGACGCAGCGATAATGCGAAGACCTTTGTCAAGTAGCATCACGCGCGTGCGCTTCCAGGCTTCCTCTGAAATCAATGCCTCTTTCTGAACAATGGTTTGTGATTGATGTTCCCAATCGAAGACGACCCCCAACACACCGATCACTTCTCCGTCTATCCGCCCTTCCTTCCGGACAGCGGCTGCATACACGGCGACTAGTTTACCCTCATGAAGCGGGTCGTAATAAATATCGTCGACGACGTACTCATCTCCTCGCATTGTTGCCATGGCCTTCTGAAACCATGGCAACTTCGACCCATCGGCACCGACTATCCTGGGAAATTTACTCGGCTGTGAGCAGGCCAGGATCGTTCCGTCGACACCGACTAAGACGAGATTGAGGTAGATTGAATAAAATCGATTGATCAGCCCAAGTCGTTCAGAGGCATGATGAAGGGCGGGCCGGGCCAGTGATTTCAGTCCATGCACCAACGCTTCATCCGTCGCCCACCAACGAACATCCGCGGTACGCTCAAACAAATTTCGCACGATCAGCTGCACGAGAGTCTGCGCCATCTCTGAAAGACGATCGCACTCTTTTTCAGTAAACTGCCGTTCCAGCTCGCTTGTCTCTTCACCGATTGCCCCCAGCTCTCTGGAGGCCTCGGTGGCTTGCCCAGCCAAGTGTTTGACTTCCGTAGCGACCACGGCAAATCCTCGACCGGCTTCACCGGCTCGCGCAGCTTCAATCGTGGCGTTCAGCGACAGCATGGTGATCTCATTGGTGATCCTCGCATTCCTATCTCGATAGTCATCAATCCGTTGTTGGACGTTCTTGATGACTTCTTTAATGCTGGACCGACTCATAGTATTCCCCCTCGACCTGGGTGATGTGGTAAATGAACGTTAGCGGGCTAACCCGACTGACTACGGCGCGCCCGCAGCCGTTCTGCTTGTGTATGGAGAATGTGGCGGATCAGATATTCCTGGTCGTCGGGCTTCAGATCTACGAATTCGGTGGCAACAGCAAACTCCAGTCCATCGGCCTGAGGGACGGAACGAATGACTTTGACCAACGCCTGGATGAGCCTGAACGGCGGAAGAATCATCTTGATCGCGAGCTGGTCACCGGCGGTGAACTCTCGAAGGGAGACGAACCCCATGCCTCCCCCGCTCAGATTGACATCCGTCGGTCGCGCCATCGTGACACTTGCCGGATGAGTCATTGCCAAAGAATTGAGGATGACTTCAAGTACGTAGTCGACTTTCATGATCCAGGGGAGCACCGGTGAGCCGATCAATGACTCTCCCGTACGCGCGAGCAGATCCGCAGTCGGTTGCGTGACGACGGCAGAGATCATCTCCGGGGTGGCGCTGATCGCTTCGACAGGAACAGCGGTTCCTGTCTCGGTCAACACACGATATTCCATCAGCACCCGATCATCGATTCTGATCCATTCTCGCCGTTCATCGGCGGCGCTCGAGGATGGGGCGGACGGTGTCGTGACAGGAGACGCCATAGTCAGGTCACTTTCAAGGCTATGCGGCACAACTCAGCGCCATAGCGCACGCAACTCCCGGCGGTTTCGGAGCATGAAGGACCACGCGATTCCGGCCTTGGGCCTTTGCATCTTTCAGCGCGGCATCGCCGACCATCATCCACTCAGCAATGGATGCTACGGCATTATTTTGAACCGCGGCCAAGCCGATACTTGCCGTGGTACGAACCTGTCCGGCCTCGATCGTAAAGGGGTATCGCTCAACACGCTCGCGCAACCTCTCCGCAAGAGAATGAGCCTGTTGCCTATTGGTATGCGGCAATACGACCGCAAAGGTGTTACCTCTATATCGACCCACAATATCGCTGTCGCGCACCGTCTCCCGCATAAGATCAGCTACCATCTTGAGCACCTGATCCCCAACGGTATGACCGAGGCGATCATTGACGATCCTGAAGAAATCCAAGTCTAGCAGCAATAGACAAGCCGACACACCGTAACGAAGTCCAACACTCAACTCCCGCATCAGCGCACTCTCAAATGCTTGAGGGTTAAGCAAGTCCGTGAGTGGGTCATGAAGAGCGTTCGTCCTTGCTTGCTGATGTGTCTTGGCATGACGCAGGGCAAGCGACAGAGCAGCACCGACTGTCTCAAGCACTTCTCGTTCGCGTGGAGTAAAATGATCTGGATCTTTCAGTTGAACAAGGAGAAGGCCACTCTCCTCCGATCCGAGAGTAAGAGACACCTCTTGTCCCAGTGTGGAATCCTGTTCTTGCATGGACGCATGCGACGCCGACGGTGGAACGAGTCGAAGATGCCGCGAACGGCCGCCCCGCAGAAAACTGTTCGCTTCAGCGTCGTGAGAAGGAGATTGGCCGAGTCTACGAAGCAGGTACCGGCGCACCTGTGCTTCCCGTTCCCGATTCTGGGAATCCGACCAGACCCACGCGTGGTTGCGATGTGATCTCGCAACCCCAACCATGACTGGATCGACCAGGGACGGCAATCCTTTCGTCAGAACTTTGATGATCGCTTCTTCGTCCGGTGAGGACGCAAGGGCATCGGTAAGACGATGCAACGCGGTCAGCCTTTGGTGGTACTGTTGCAGTTCGTCCTGAGCCTGCGCCAACTCCTGCGTGACCCTGGCCAATGCATCGGATAACATGCTCGTATCGGAAGGTGTCTGCTTGGCCATCGCCCGTTCCTGCTCCCCTCTGCTACGCCTTCATGGATACGGTCACCGAGGTCGAAGGCTGCCCTCCGAGTCGTTGCTGAAGACCGTAAAGACGCTGTTTAGTCGCCGCGCCTCTCCCAGTAACGATACCAACACAGCTTGCACGGTACGCACACGATCGCGGATCTGTTCATCAAGCTTCAGCAAATCGCTCGCCCCTCGAAGCGGCGTCTGCATAGCTGCTAAGAGTGCACCACGCTCACCATAATATTGAGCAATAACATCCCATTGTCCAAGTACATTCGCTTTCGCCGCAGTCTTCGTGAGCCGCACGATGTCCGCCTGACTATTCCCGCCTGTGGAGTTCATCGTACACCAACCAGACGAGTCTGCTGCGCCGCGATCTCCCGCCACCCCTCGCGAAGCGTGGTCAGGCAACGATGCGGACCACCGAGCCGGCGCGCATCATTCTGAACATTGGCCGTGACCAGTTCGCTGAGCATATACTCGTAGAGACGGTGCAACGAACGTGCAATCTCGCCGCCTTGTTGGAAATCGAGCACACTATTGAGCTCCCCGATGATGGAAATGGCTCGTCCGAGGAATCGGCCTTTGTCCTTTGGACTGTTCGACTCGATCCCGGCCCGGGCGAGTTTGTAGACCGTGGATTTCGGAACGCGCAGGAATCTGCGCCACGTCCGCAATGGTCAACATCTCGCTGTCCGCCGTGAACACATCGTCAGGATTGAGGACTGTGGTTGCGGACGCGGCATTATTCATGACAACTACGTTATCGGCTTCGCCGCAAGAACACTTAAGCGCCGTGGAGCGCCTCTCGTCCTTCGTTTATGCGCAGGACGAAACGCCGCTCGAACCGCGCTCATGGGAGAGGGGGCATCAGAAGACTCGTCCAACAACCGATATTCGAGCAGCAGATTGTCGTCGATGCGGAGCCACTCCCGGCGTTCGTCCGAAGCGACGCTTACGGGCACGGGCTGATTGGGCATGGCCTCTCGATGCATGGCAGATTCTTCCGGTCAACTACGCGACGGCAAGGACGGCCGCGCCCTGCTGAGGCGAAAGACGGCACCCGGCATGAATGGTTACACGATTGCGCCCTTGGGATTTGGCCGCATACAGCGCCGAATCGGCCGCAGCAATCCAGTGGCCGACGGTGGCCAGAAGCTGCGGTTTCTGCTCGGTGAACATTTGCGGTTCCTGTCGGGCGACAAGAATGGCTCCGAATGCCTGCGACCCGATCGAGAGCGGGATATCGATGCCAATGCTGCCTTCCAGGAGAGTGGGTCGAAAAGGGGGCGATTGCAGCGGCGTCGAGTTGGAGCCGGATCAGGGGACAAGCCGCAACCGGCTGGGGATACGATACCTGGCGGCGTCTTATCCCGATCGTCGAGTTTTCTAGAAAGCGCTGCCCGCAGACGCTTCGCCAGGCCATAATGGTCTGGCGTTTTCGACCACGTCCAGACATGGTCGGGGCGCGTTCGCATCACTCCCGCAAATTCCGCTGGAATCACGGAGGGCAGCTTGTTGAACAAGGTGCGAATGACCGCTTCAGACTCCAAGGACCCGGAGAGAGCCTGGGTGAGTCGATTCAGCGCCGCAAGGCTTCGATTCCACTGTTTCGGGAGATGCCGCTCCCCGGCAAGAATCTCGTTGGCTTTGGCCAAGCTGGACGAGAAGTTTCGGACATCAATAAACGCGTCTCGATTGCGGAGCCCTTGCCCAACCGCTTCCATTGCACGGTCAATGTCCAGCGGAAGCGTGAGATAATCGAATGCTCCTCGCTGTAGAATATACGCCACTTCACTGGCTCCCAGATCGCGCCCTAGAAAGATCACGCAGACATCGCTCTGCAGCTCTGCCAGCTGCTCCAATAGCGCACGCGCCTGCATGCGGCTTGCAAACCGGCAGATCAGTGCATCGACGACACCCTCTTTGACTTTGTCGATCGCATTCAAGGGCGTTCGACCTGGGCAATGAGGCAGTCGGATGTAGCGGGATGCTGATGGAGCAGCTCTGCAAAACCACGCGGGGGGAGCGAAACCAGAAGCAAACGCGCCCCTGCGCGATTGCTCGCCGGCGCTTCATGCGCCTTCGCTGGCTACCGTGCCGATGGATCCGTGAACGTTTTCATTGTGCTGAATCCGCTTTTGCAACGTTGCGGCTAAGAGGCTCCTCATGAATTCCTGCTATTCTGGTGGCTTCTCTTTATACGCGGGTTTCTGAAGAAATCTACAGACGATCGTGTGCCGCGCCGGTTCCCGCTGTAGAACCAGCGTCGGCATATGCCAGTTTGAGCACTTATTGATAGATTCGGACAAGATTATGGATTGTGCCGAATTCGATGCCCATTGTTATTATCCTTCCAGAAACGAAGGATCACAATACTCTACGCGCTCACGCGAATCAGCTGGCCGGACGATCGACCAGCCGCAGCCGCGTAGCCATCCATTGCCTGCCCGCCCACCTTCAGTTGTCTGAGCAAAACCTGGATCAAGTTTTTCCATTCTTCGAGACGAGACCGATTGGCGTCTATCTCATTGAGTACGGTTTGAATCACCGTTGCCACTCCTTCTGCCGCAGCCGAATGATTCGGCGAGACTGGCGGGTCATTCAACATCACTGACAGCTTCTCGATTTCAGCAAGAATGTCGTCCATATCCGTCAGGCTGCTTTCCACAACATCCAAGTTCTGAGAGGCGATTCCGGCTGAACATTGATCGAGCAAGGGGCTGAGGGCGCGATATCGTTCCTCCAGGAGGTATTGAGAGACCATGGTATTCCTTATGCTCTGAGAGCAAGCCGCGGGGCCGATTCAGGTTGTGAATAGGATCGTATCCCCGCCCCCATAGCAACCGAAGACGCAACATTGTTCTCGGAGGCTGGTACCTGTTTTGCCGGCTGAGTCACCTGTTTCCAGGCCTCATTCAGATCCATCAGCAGTTTGCGCACCCGCTCAAGCGGTTCGGTTCGTCTAGCAAGATGCCCCTTCACAAGTTCCTCATGCATGTAAAGATACAATCGATCCAGATTCATCGCAATCTCGCCGCCCACTTCGAGATTGAGCGAATTGCGCAGCTCGCCAATGATCGCCAAGGCGCGATAGATGGCAATACCCGAGGCCAGGGTATTCTGCTTCTCGATCTCCTGTAAGGCCTGCCCGATCCGGTAAATCGCGCCGTCATACAACAACACAATGACCTGCGCCGGATCGGCCAGGGCTACATTGCTGACCTGATAGGCGGCCACAGCATTAGGACTACTCGATGCGCTCACAGCTATTCCTCCTTCGGATACAACGGTTAACGACGCTTTCCAATCGTGGGAAGATTCGCGAGTTGATTACTCAGATAGTTGCTCGTCGCTTGCAACTTGCCGAGGAGAGATTCCAGCCTGATGAGTTGGTCTCGAAACCGCTCCCCCTCTTGATCGATACGGGCATTAAACTTTTCAATGTCCTTCTGCAGCCGATCCACGGTGCCTTCCAGCCCCTTCGATTTCGACCTCAGGATGCCGACGGTCGGATCGGTATAGAGAGCCAGGGATGACACGAGCTGGTCCCCGACGCCCCGCGTGACGTCAATCGTGCCGAACAGCCCGGTCGACGTGCTTTCCGTACTGATCGACAGACCATCTTCTCCAAATCCCGAGTTGCTTTTCAGCACATTCCCACGGCCTGTTGCCGCATGGTCATTAATCGTGCCTGCAATATCGGCTCCCTGTGCCGTCCGTCCGACCGAGCCGATGCCCGTTTGTGTGACGCCGGCTTGATCGGACACGACCGTAAAACGAACGTCCGCCCCATAGTCTTTCGACGTGATTTTGAGCCGTCCGCCGTCGTTGGACGCCGACAGGCCCACACGATTCGTCGCAAATGCGCTATTGACCGTGTTAACGATATCGTTAATTCTCTGGCCTGCGCTCAGTGAGACGGTGAACGATGTCGTCGTGGGAGTTGCTGAGCTGTAGTCGCCGCTGTAACTAAAACTCAAGACTTCGGCGCTCGTCAATCCGGTCAATGACAGGTCCTGAATCGTCACATCCGTGGAGCCACCAAGAATGGCTTTCTGTGGCGCCGTCGTAATGTTCAGCCCATACCGCCCAGGTGACGTCGTGGCACTCAGACCGACGAAGGTCACGGCACTATCGCTCGGCGTGCCAATGCCGAGGAACAGCCTTCGTACACCCTCCGGATCTGAGCTGATCGCCGTGGACAATGCGCCTTCATCCACCGAGAGTGCACCGGTCTTGCTATTCGACGTAATGCCGATCTGAGACAGATTAGCCTTCCCCGTGGTGAGGCCTGGAATCTGGCCACTGATGATATCCTTCAATTTCTTTTGAATCGCGCGCAGGGTCGGATCTCCGAGCAAGGGGCTGGCTTGCTTGCTGTTGGCCGTGAAATTGAGTTGCTCGTTTAGAAACGTATTGAACTCGTTATAGGCCGACACGAAGTTCTTGATCTTCTCCGTGGCGCCGGCCGCGTTCGACGAGACCGTCAGAATCACACCGTTCGTGGCATCTGCTTGCAGCAGATCCAACGTCACGCCTTGGATGATATCCGTGACGAGATTGCTCGCTTTGGTATAGGTGGTGCCGTCTACGACCACGATGGCATCTTGCCCGGCTTGCAATGTCGGCGCGAATACATCCACCGAAAAACGATCGCCAGCGGCCAGGGTGCCGGTCGCCCCGAAGTTGATCTGAACACCTTCATTGGTGGTCCCGGAACCGTCGATCGCTGTGGCAACCGTCGCTGCCGTAATCCCGCCTCCGGTGGTGCCGGTGCCGGCTGTCGCGCTATAGGCCGCGCCCCCGTAGCCCAAGTAGGTCAGACCCCCATCGATGGAATACTTATACGTGGCAACGCCTGGCGCTCCGCCGGTCACGGCCTGAATGAGAAAGGTCTTATTCGTCGAGCCCGTATAATTATTGCCGGCATTCGAGGTAATCGTGCCGCCAAAACTATTCCCGGTAAAGGCATAGGCAGCCTCGACCTTCTTGTTCGTGAAATCCAACGTCGTATCGTTATTCGTGATGGTGACGCTGTTCGAGGCGCCATTCTCATTGGTGGCGAGAATGAGCCGATAGGGGTTGGAGCCCGTTCCGTCGTTGATGATAGAGGCCGTGACACTGCCGCCCTTTGCATTGATCGCATCGCGCAGAGACTGTAGCGTCGTACTGGCGGACACCGCCACGCTATATTCTGTTCCCGCCGTACCGACCTTGAACTTGAAGGTCCCGTCGATTGTCGCCACGGACGACGTATTCTGGTCGACAAATCCATTGGCCGCTAGCTTGCCCGCTTGAGCCAACTGCTTCACCGATACAGCATACGTTCCCTTGGTTGCCGCGCTGTTGGCGGTCGCCGTCAGGAGCGAGGCGCCCGCCGTCGTCTTCCCGACTGCCACGGTCTTCACATTGAAATTTGCTGGATTATTGACGGAACTGGCCACGGCCAATAGCGTGGAGAGCTTTGTGCTCACGCTCGCCACCGCGCCGACTTCTTTCTGGAAGCCAGCCTGCCTGGCCTTCAAGAGCTCAACGGGACGCCGCTGGGCGTCTTGCACTTGCTGGATGAGTTGCTCGAAATTGATCCCGGACGATAGGCCGGTTGAGGTAATTCCCATATGTCTGCTCCCCTCTCACAGTCTTTATCGGCAGGGAGCGAAGAAACTTGAGGAATTAGACAATCTTATCGATCAGCGGGCCGAGGAGGTTCCGGATGACATCCGATGCGATGCGCATTTCTTCAGAGGGGATCTCGCGAATGACCGACTTGGTCGTCGGGTCGACGATGACGACCGTGACCTCCTTGGTCTCCTGATCCACGCGCAACCGGAACCCATAGGCCGGCTGCGCAGGCACCACTGGTGTCGCCTGCGTAGTCTCCGGCTTGGTTTCAGGCGTCAACACATCCGTCCGTCCCCCTGCCTGCGAAGCATGAGACGGCGGAGCATTGGACAAAGAAACATCTCCGTCAATTTTGCTCACCATAGCGATACCTCATCGTCCTACGAGGATGAGGCGCAGACCCCACGGTCCGCGCCTCACCCTGCTGTGACTTAGCCCTGCAGGAGCTGTAGCGCGATCTGCGAAGTACTGTTCGCCTGCGACAGGATCGCCGTGCCGGCCTGCACCAGGATCTGGTTTCGCGTGAATTGCGCCGTTTCATAGGCGAAGTCCGCGTCCTTGATCCGGGCCGCCGCTGCTTCCTGATTCTCAGCGGACACCGTCAGGGCCTGTGTCGTCAACTCCAGCCGGCTCGTCAAGGCTCCGACATCGGACCGCACCTTGCTGATCTGCGCAAGGGCCGCATCGAGAGACATGATCGCCGTATTGGCGCCGGCTTGGGTGCTGATATCTATGACGGCCAGTGAATTTTGGAGGTCCGTCGTGTAGGGCACGCCCGTGGAGGCAGACCCGATGTCCGTGGTCCTCCCGGAGAAAGTGACATCGGCCTGCGACGTCAACCTGACGGCGCCCCTGTACATGTTGACTCCCGTGCTGGCTGCGGTGACCGTAGCCGCCTCAGCCGTCCCCACAAAGGCGGAAATATTCCGGCCGTCCGCGGCCGACAAAATTAATGCCCCTGCAGTACTCACGCTTGCGGTGACCCCTGTGGAAGAGGTCTTGGCGTTGATCGCCGCCCGCAAGACGCCCGTGCTGTCACCGGCGAGGATGTTCGTCGTCGCATCGATCGCGAAGCCGTTGATGAATAGCCCATTGGCCGAAAGTGTGCCGGCAACCACACCGGTTGCTTGGGAAAACACGTTCGGAACGGCCACCGCGGCCACCCCGGTCTTGCCCCTGACGTTGTTGATGGCCGCGGCCTTTGAGATGGCGCCGGACTGGCCGTTGTAGGTGCTAACCTCGCTGATAGCGTTACCGGATCCGACCACTTGGCTTGCCAATCCGATGCTGCTGAATTGGGACCCCATCGAGACGTTGGCGGTATTGCTGTAGGCCAGTTTGATATCGGTGCCCTTGCTTGCCACCAACGCATAGGTGGAGCCGTCGGCGTTCTGCCGCGCGGTCACATTGGTGATTCCCGCCGCATTGATCTTCGCCACAAAGGCCGAAACGAACTGGCTATTCGTCGAATAAGGCGAACTGGTGCCAGAGGCGGCAGAGAGACCATCCACAGTGGCGAGGCTGGTGATCGCCGTGCCATTGATGTATAAGGCTCCGACGCCCGAGGCTAACTGGTTCGCGATGTTTCCGGTCGTCGCAGAGGTACCCATCGATGCCGTTGCGCCGGAGGCTCCAGCCGTCCCATCCCCTAACCGCAACGTGCCACCGGTACTGTTATAAAACAGCTCCAGCACTGAGACTTGATCGTCGGTGGCCGTGGTCGCGCCAACCAACTGGCCATTGATATTGAATTCCCCGGCCGTGATGTTCCCGTACCCGCTTTGTTGGCTCGTCCCGGCCGAGCCGATCCCGTTATCGATATCCACAGAGAAGGCAGCAAATTTTCCAAGCTGGGCGGCGCGCACGTCACCCAACGAGAAGGAGATCGTCTGATCGGCGTTGGCGCCCACCTGGATTTTCCCGGACGAGAAGGAACCGTCCAGCAAGGAAGAACCGTTGAACTCCGTCGTGCTGGCCAACCGGTTCAGCTCCGCCACGAGCAAACTGGATTCACCCCCTAAGGTCGCCCGATCCGAGGCCGTATTCGTGTCGCTGGCTGCTTGCACAGCTAATTCACGCAACCGGCCGATGATGTTGGTGGCAACGTTAAACGCGCCTTCCGCCGTGTTGACCAGGGATCCTGCATCGCCGGCATTCCGTACGGCCACGCGAAGACCGCGCGACTGCATGTTCAACTTGGTTGCAATCGACAGTCCGGCTGCGTCGTCCGCAGACCGGTTGACCCGGAGACCGGATGACAAACGCTCCAACGATTTGGCCAGCATGTCGTTGCTGTTACCCAAATTCCGTTGCGCCGTTAAACTAGGGATGTTGGTATTGACTGTTAACGCCATTGGAAATTCCTCCGTGAGAGATTCACTACTGGAACACTACGCCACCGCAACATCCGTGTCGCTGGCCTGAATGAGTTCGCTTCAATACCGCGGGCACCTTGTGCGCAATGCCTCCTTTCGCTGTGATCATGAGGTTGACATTGGCTTGTGTATCGGATGATGGCCCGACGGACTTGAGAGGCATACCGCTAGAAATCGCGATTGTGCCGGTTAGTGGCGGCTTGTGCTCATTAGCAGATCGACGTGAAGCAGGTTGGCTGCCAGGTAGCGTTGAGAGGTGAGAGTGGGGTCGAAACTGTAGAACACCACTAGGGTCCGATGACGGTCGAGGTCGAGAAACGCCGGGTAGCCTGCTTCGAACTCATGTTGATATTGGTAGCCTTGGGGATCTTCGAGCAACCGATGCTTGACCCATGTCGCGCCGAAATCTTCGCTCAGGCTCAGGCCGACGCCAGGTGTCGCAAGCCCTTGAGGATTTCCCCTATGGTTTCGGTATCCGAGGAGGAGGAGCCCGGAAGCAGTCAAATGGAGGGACGGAGAGGTGCCCCAGAGAGACATCGGCTGGGGCTCAGACCAGGTGAGGCCACCGTCCGGGGAAAAACTCTGGAACATTTGCCTGACATCCGGTCCCACGCCTTGCTGGCGCAGAACGGCCATAACATGCCCGTCAGGCAGCTCCACCAACGTCGCTTCGTTGAATCCGGCACAATGCACCACCTCATCCTGAGGTGATGGAATTCTCGTGTGAGGGTCGTACCCGATGGTGACATGTTCACCCCATGTCTGGCCGCCGTCTCGGGAACGGACCAGGCCTGTCCGCCAAGGTTCATCGGATTGCCGCTTCCCCCAAACCGGACAGAGGAGATCGCCGTTCCTGAGCTCAAGAATCTTGCCATAGGCGAAGGGTTCGATCACGTCGGTAGGGATCGGGATTGGCTCGGACCATGTAACCCCATGGTTATGGGAACGCAGAATCAATAGATCCGCTTCATGTTGATCCCACTTGCGCGTAATCTTGGTGTCGCAGCAGGGATACAGTACCGTGCCATTCCTAAGCGTGGTCAGACCGACGGAGAGGTTGATACAGCCGTCCGGTCTCTGGGAGCGCACGATTGAAATTGGCCTGTCCCAGGTCCGGCCTTCGTCCATGGAACGAATCAGAAACGCCTCTCCCCCCGTCTGACAATCGAACTGGGTGCAGAAACTGACCAGAAGGTCTCCGTTCGCAGCCCTCGTGAGGCCAGGGAACAAGGCCTCATTCTGAGAGCCCTTGTACACGACGAATTTCTCTACAATGGCCAAAGGCGAAGGGCGAGAGGCAAGAGGATCCAGCCTCCCACCCTCGCCTCTCGCCTCAGGCCTCTGCCCCCTCTTCATTGCGTCGTCGCCAACGACACTTGGCGTTGATAGAGGGCCGCGATCTGCAACATCAAATCCGTCCGGTTGGGCACCAAGCGAAGCATATTCTCATAACAGAGCCCCGCTTCCATGTTGGCTCCACGCTTGAGATAGAGACGCGCCAGTTTCTCAAAAGCGTCGAGATCGTCCTCTTCCAAACGGCAGGCCTCTTGGAGAAAAGCCTCGGCTTGTTTCTCAGACCCTTGTTCTAAGGCCAAGTCCCCCATCGCCTTGTACAGATCGGCTCGTGAGGGATCGAGGGCTAGCGCCTGCTCCCAGGCTTCAACCGCGCCGTCTCGCTGCTCCAGTTTCAGCTTGGCATGGCCGAGCTTCGCATAGGTTTCCGCAGTGGGATGCTGCAGGGCCGCACGCGCCAAGATGGAAATCGCCCTGGTGTAATCCTTCGTCCGGTAATAAAACCACCCGGCTTCTTCGAGGGATTCTGTCGGGACCTTTCCTGCGAACTCTTCTTTCAAACGGGCCGTGCGGGTCTCCCAGGCCTGGTGCTTGGCCTGTGCCTCTTGCACTAATCCTTCAAGTTTCCGATCGGATCGCGTGAGGCCTCTCAACTGCGCCAATACGTCCAGGGCTTCACTGGTCCGATTGGCGGCCAGGAACAACGAAGCAGCAAACTTTAACGCCGGCACATGATCGGAGTCGCGTGCCAAGGCCTCCTGAACGGACTGGAGCGCCTCTCTTCCATAATCGATCTTGCCGTACGCAACCCCGCGCTGATACCAATCTTCGGCTGTCGCATCGGAGCCAGGCGGCTGCAGGTCCAATTCCTGGGCACGCTTCAGGCGATCAATCAATCGATCGAGTGGATTTTTAAAGTTCGCTGCAGCGCGGGCGACACTCGGGTAGTACACCGCGGCTCGCTCCACCTGCTTCGTAATCTTCTGATTGGTGTCCTCAATCTCGTCGATCGCCTCCACATCATGCTGCATCATGTACAGTTCCAGCGCATAGTTCTGCTCCCCCATGAGATAGAGAGCCCGCCCATGGCTGTCCATCTGTTGAGTGAGCCGTTCGGCCCTCTCCGAAAGCCTGCAGAACTGCTCATCGTCCATCTCGCTTTTGTCGATCTTGGCCTTTAACTTCCTCGACACCGACACGACTTCCCGGCATTCCTTCGTGATGCAACCGAGCTCAGAACTAATGAAGTCCATATCCCTCAGCAACTCCGCCGTTCGCGCACTCTCCACAGTCCTGGCTGCGTCTCGCAGCATCCCCTTGATATCCAACGGGGGGAGATTGCAGTATTCGTCGATCACTTCGCGTAGGCGCAGGGGACGGGCACCCTGCTTTTTCGCCCCCGCTTCGGTCGCGTCGATGATGGTCGCCTGCGTCTCCTTGAAGGCCTTCTCAAAGTAGTAGATGGCATGTTTGAAGGAGCTCATGCTACCGACCGGTTCACCGAAAATGTCCTCAATGGTGTCCATTTCATCGGTATCGATGTTCCAGAGCGACAGGTCGCTGGCATGCACTTGGTTCTTAGGAAAGGCCAGGTCCTGCCCGATGAACACGATCGGGTCGCATCCCATATGCCGGGCGAGGAAAAACGACATGTGCGCGACCGTCGTGCCTGACGAAAGGGCCCCCTTACGCTCCAGATACTGCATGAGCCATGCAGGGATCCGGTTCGGCACCCATGAAGAGGTGAACCGTGGCCCCTGAAAGGCACGAATGCTTTCGTAATACCCTCCCGGGTGATAGACGAGCGAGATATCCTGGTCGATCGGCACGTTGGCAAACTTCTGAAAATTGACCTGATTGAAATCGATCGTGGTCACAATATCCGGCTTGATGCCGAGGGGGAGCAGTAAACGCAATGCCGTATCGACTGCAATAATCACCGCGCGCCCCTGCAACTCTAGAAGCAAATGTACGTTCTTTTCCAGCGAAGGCCCCGCTGCCACCAACACTGCCGGTCTTCCCTGAAACAAATTTTCGAGGCGTTTCACGCCCGACGACCGCAACACATCCGGAAAGTTCAGGAGCACATTCTCCATCATCCTTGCGCCGGCTTTCAGGGTCGTGTTCCGGTTCAATACGATCGCCATCGACTCCTTGTGCGCAATCTGCGTCAGCCTCTCGTAGATGTCCGGATAGAGTCGAATGGAAGGGCCATAGGAAATCACGTCGACCTTGGCGGTCATGAACTTGACCGACAGTCTGTGAATCCAGCTTGGCAGATCGATTTCAGCGTCGACCAGGATTCGAATATAGTCCGACTCCAACACCGTCGCTAGATCCATCTGCGTGAGCGCGGTTTTCAACATGGCCGAGTCCGCTTCGCAGATGATGATCGGATGTTTCTTTTCCACCTTCTTCGCCAGCTCGATCGCTAAGTATCCGAGCCCGAACCCGAGCAGGATCGACCCATTCGCGGCTTTCATTTCCTGTTTCTCAGCCGAGCGGACGGCGCTGCCGATCGGGTCTTCGATATTATGGAGCAGGACCTGTTCGCCGGATGGCAGCGTGACCCTTGCCGTCATCACATCGGGCTGATGCGACGGAAGGACTTCGATATGGCTGCAATCGATGTCGCTGCGCATGAGCGCCGCCAACTCCGGATCGCGTGTTTCCATGATGGCGAGGTTCTGTTCGAGGAAGCTCATGGGAGAGTCCTTTCGATAAGACTGTGGGAACGACTCAGGTATTCAGGCTATAGGCTGAAGACTACAAGCTTTCGGCCTATCTACCTTGACCCAACGGGTTAGGCTGTCAACGCCGCACGATGGGGGCTCGGACGCCGAACTCTTTCGGGAAACACTTCTTGCAACATTTGAAGAATCGACCGACGTCCGAGTGGCAGATCGCGCCTGGAATCGTATCCTGCCGTCGGCGCCGGTTGGGCGCCTTCATAGGTGCGGCGCTTCAGTCCTCGATGGGGAATTTCGATATGCGGCGGGATGATGAACATCTCGTCGACCTCCAAGGCGATAGACGATTCGTCTTCCGTCATGAGGAGTTCGTACATCTTCTCGCCCGGCCTGATCCCCACAATCTTTCGTTCGACGGCCGAGGGATCGATGCCCTGATCCGGCGAAAAATGCTGAATGACCGCCTCCGCCAGGTCCCCCATGCGCAACACCGGCATCTTCAAGATGAAGATCTCCCCTCCGACCATGCGGTTCATCGCCTTGAACACCAAACTCACGGCTTGCGGAATCGATAAGAAGAAGCGGGTCATATCCGGATCCGTGATCGTCACCGGCTGACCCTTGACGATCTGATCGATCCAGGCCGGCACGACGGATCCCCGGGACCCCAATACGTTGCCGAACCGGACGCAGGCGAACTTGGTCCCGCTGACACCGGCATAATGGTGCGCGCTCGTGAACAGTTTTTCCGCCAGTAATTTGGTTGCGCCCATCACGTTCATCGGATTCACGGCCTTGTCCGTGCTGATCGCAATAACCTGTTTCACTTTGTTCGTGATGGCGGCGTTGATGACATTCTGCGCGCCGATGACATTCGACTCGATAGCTTCGAACGCGTTGAACTCACAGAGAGGCACATGTTTCATCGCGGCCACGTGAAAAATCACGTCGGCCTCGACCGAGGCGCGATTCAATCGTTCAGGGTCCCGCACATCTCCAATGAAACAGACGAGGTTCGGCAAACGCCCCAGTTCCTGAATCAGCTGATATTGCATGTGCTCGCTGCGAGACAACACCCGAACCATCTTGGGATCGTAGGTGAGGAGTTGTCGCACGATCTCGGATCCGATGGAACCGGTCCCCCCGGTCACGAGGATCGTCTTGCCTTCGATGAACTGCCTCATGCCGCCACCTCATGATGAACCGTGTGCGTCTGCGCACGCAGGATCGCGCGCAATCCCTCATCCAATGTTGTCGTGGCACGCCAGGATAGAGCAGATAGGGCTCGATCGATCGCCACGGTATTGCGCCGTTCACCGCCGGTATGTTCTGGGCAATATTGCCCGATCGCGGGAAGCTCCAACACTTCTTCAATATGGCGCAAGAGCGTGATCACGCTGGTGGGAACGCCTGATCCGATGTTGACGCGATCAACCCAGTCAGACGTCGTCAGGGCCTTCGCAAACGCCGCGGCCACGTCCTTCACATAGACGAAGTCTCTGGTTTGCGCCCCATCGGCATCGATAGAGATGCGTTGCCGGCTGCGGATACAGTTCAACAGATAGGGAATCAATCCCTTGGTCTGAGCTGGGCCATACACATTCGACAGCCTAAAACACATCACCTCTGTCGTCGGGCTGAGCAGCGAGCAGATGATATCTTCCGCCGCGCATTTCATGGTGGCGTAGGGTGAGAAGGGGTGACAAGGACTCTCTTCCGTGGCATTGAGCACATCCCCGTAGACGAGCGCGGAGGAGGCATGGATCACGCGCGGCAGACGCTGACGAAGACAGGCCTGTGCCAGATTGAGGGTGCCTCTCACGTTGACGTCCAGATACCGATCCACCGGACCTTCGACTTGCCCGGTCAGATTGATCATCACTTCACAGCCCTGCAAGAGATGATCGAGTGCTGCGGGGTCGAAGATGTCCCCTTGAATCGGCTCGACATGCTCAAGGTCCTTCAGCCATGAGGGCTGGTTGCGATGCACAAGCACCCTGACCGGCTGCGCGGTGAGCGCTTCAAGCACATGCCTTCCGATAAATCCGGTCCCGCCGATCACCGCGATAGTCTGGTTCGCCATCGTAAAACCTTTTCTGAATGAGATTATCTAGTGACACGGTCTTCAAAATACGAACGATGCGTTCTGCAGAATGGCCGTCCCCATAGGGATTCACCCGTTCTGCGACTTTCGCCTTGAAGGCTTGATCGTAGAGGGCCACTTCCAGGGCCTGTTTAATCGCCTCACGGTCATTGCCCGCATCCAGGACGTTACAGGGCCGTTCACGCCCCTGTTGCCTGCTGCCGATATTCACGGTCGGCACACCCAGGCTCGCGGTTTCGTGGATCCCACTGCTGGAGTTCCCGACGAGCGCCGCGGCATACCGCACCAGATTGACGAACCCTTCAGGGGGGAGACTGCGCACGACGGCAATACGGCTCTGTTTGATGTGCTGGATGATCTGTTGTGCGCCGGCATCGTTATTCGGATAGATGAGCACGCCTTGGATCCGCATCTCTTGCACGGCAGCCAAGGTCTCCTGAATTTGCTCTCCCGCCTGCATGACTTCCGTCGTGACCGGATGCTGCAGGATGACGACATAGGGCTGTTCCGGATCGAGCCCATGCGCCGCCAGCACCTCGGACTTGGAGTCGACGGGCGTGTGCAGCACCACATCCAATGAAGGACAGCCGACCACGAAGACAGATTTCGGATGTTCCCCCATACGGATCAAGCGTTGAGCCGCGTCTTCCGTGGCGGGAAAATGCAGATGGGCGAATTTCGACATCGCATGGCGAAGCGATTCGTCAATGCTGCCGGTGACTTCTCCACCTTGAATATGAGCCACCGGGATGTTCATGTGGGCGCCGACCACGGTCGTGGCAAAATTGGCTCCGATATCGAATCCCGACAGAATGATGTCCGGGCGAAGACGCTCGAACAGATCGACCAACCCGGGAAGCACCCGACCGATGGCCCTGGTCATCTCTGCCCCGGTGTCCGGCGCCTGATCCAGAAACATCGGAATCGTCGCTTCAATGGTAAAGCCGTCCCGCTTGATCACGTCAATATCTCGTCCATGCTCCGCCATCAGGGAAATGCCGGTGACAATAAGCTTGTAGTCGAGATCTGGGTCCTCCCGGATCAACTCAAGAATCGGCTTGAACCGGCTATAATCCGCTCGTCGTTCGGTAACAATGACAATGGTACGCATCACGCCACTTCGCTCCACTTGATTTGATGATCCGGCTGCATCGGCACCTTGGCGACCCGTCCAAGCAGCTTCTTGTATTCCCGGGCCGGAATCTCGCCGTCGGCCGGACGTTTCACCCAGAGATTCTCATCGGTGAACCGGTCTCCTGCTGCGACTGGTTTGATGACGACGACAGAAGCACGAGCGAATCCCAACACCGGACGCTCCTTGCCCAAGATGGCTTTCTCTGAGCCGAGAGCCTGATAGATGGCGTCCGCGCCCTTCACGAGTTCTTTCAGTTCGTGCGGTTCGAGAGAGAGGCCTTGATCCGGCCCCGGCAACTGACGGCTGGTTGTGAAATGCTTTTCCAAGACGCAGGCACCCTTGGCCACCGCGCCCAGTGCGGTGTAGATACCGACCGAATGATCGGAGAGGCCGACCGGCACGCCGAATCGTTCTCGCAAGACCTGGATAGCCCCCAACTTTACATCCGCATAGGCCGTCGGATAGGTGGAGGTGCATTGCAGCAGGATCAACGGCACGTCGTAGCGCTCGATGAGATTCACTGTCTCTGCAATCTCATCCAGCTCGGTCATGCCGGTCGAGACGATCATCGGCAGCCCTTTCTTGGCGACATGTTCGATAAGCGGAAGATTTGTGATCTCACCAGAGCCGATTTTGTAGGCCGGAATCCCCAATTCTTCCAGTTGATCGGCCGCTTCCCGTGAAAAGGGAGTCGAGAGAAACAGGATTCCCACCTCGTCGCAGAGTCGCTTCACGGCCCGTTCTTCCGTAGCCGTCAACTCACACCGTGTAATGATATCCCAGAGCGGTTCCTTGCTGATGGCGCCCGGCGTCATCTGCGTGTGGATCATCTCCTTGCCGGTGAGATGGGTCTGGAACTTGATGCAATGGGCTCCGGCTTCTTTCGCCGCGAGGACCATCTGCTTGGCCAGGTTCACGTCCCCGTTATGATTGATGCCGACTTCGGCAATGACGAAGGGCGGCTGACCGTCGCCGATTTCGCGCGATCCGACTCTGATCCTCTGTAAGTTGCGCTCACATGAAGATGCCATAAATGCCTCCTACGCCACTGCAACAAGCCGCTTTGTCAGTTGCACAAGCGGCGCGGTTTTCCCCGCTGTCACTTTCTCTGCCAGCACATCTTTGGCAAAACGGGGTTCGCCATGAATGGACCGCCAGTAAGTCTCATACTCTTTGATGCGCTTGACATCGTGCTGAAGCATCAGCTCGCGGAGGCCGAGCAGCTCAACGGCGTTGAAATTGTGGGAAATCACGGCGGTGATCTTTGTGGCATCGCCGACGTCGAGGATGAAGGCCTCCAGATCGCCGCCATACTGCTCGATAATCCAGTCTTTATAGGTGTAATACCATTCAGAGCCCGGATAGGGTGTGGCAAAGAACGGCTTGACCATGATCCCAATCCGGTCCCAGAACGCCACGTTGTCGTAGAGGCTGTCGAAAAACTCGTCAGGAAATCCGATGATCTGATTCGGAATCGGCCGGATACCGGCTTCCATCGTAATCTTCAGGCACCGTTCATTCGTCTTGACCGTTGCACCCTTGCCGATCGTTTTGAGCACACGGTCGGAAAATGACTCCAAGCCATAATCAAGATATGTGCACCCGGCTTTGTGCATGGCCTGCAACACTTCGGGATAGGCAAGCGTGGCATGGCTCGTCCCACCCCAATGCACGCCGTCGCAGGTATTGGGATCGTGCGGCACTCCGTCCCTCACACACGTCGGCTGCAGCCCCTCTTTGATCCAGAGATCGCAAATTTCGAACAGCCACTTCTTTTTCGTCGATACATGCATCGTCATGAGATTCTCATCGAGGAAGGAGACGAAATCGACGTTGAACCGTTCCTTCATATACTTCACCTGTCTGACTACAAACTCGGGGCTGTGCCAGCGGATGTTGCGGTCGTTGTTGAACACCACATCGCCTCCGTCACTACGATCGGTCTGCTCATACTTCATGTCGCCCGTCAGCCCGAGATGAAAACAGAACCGGCAAATGAGCGAACAACCGTAGGACATGTTGATATCCAGTCTCCGTTTCGCCAGCATGGCTTCTTCAGAAAGCAAAATGCAGGAATTCTTGAAGTAGATATCGAGAGGGAACAATTCGTACATCGGAAACGGCAAACTGTCGATGTTATCAAGAAGCGGACGCTCTGCATTGAGGACGACATCTCCCCGCGTCGTTCGCCAAATGATGCCCTGGACGTCAGACCAATCGCTCTTCCGGTTCCGGCCTTCATCGATTTTCTTGAGGACATCGGGAAACGTAATGACGCCCTCCCCAATCCCCCCGATGTCGATTTCAGGACAGAAGCCCATGATGTCCCGAGGCATGGCAGTCAACGCGCCGCCGCCCATCATGATGAGCGCATCGGGTGCATTCTTCCTGGCAAGGCGCACGGTCTTTTTCATATATCCATAGGCGGTTGTGATGCCGCCAGTGGCAATAACATCCCAAGCATCGGCTTGAATGGCCTCAATCAGTTCCTCGTCGGTCGGACGCCAGCCGTTCGCATCGAACACTTGGATTTCATGACCTTCACGATTCGCGACTGCCGCGAGCAAAGCCAGCCCATACGGCACATGTCTCGGATCGTCTTCGGCGCGTATCACTGGATTGATGATGAGGACCTTGGCCATCGTTCTCTCCTTCGCAATCCGCACTTAGCGGTCAGCACTGAGTCGCCGTCGGCTGAACGCCTCCGTGTTCCGTTATGAATCGATCAAGGGGCACGCACTCGATTCCGTCGCCGAACAACGTGCCGCCTTCCGTACAATTCTGGGCTGTCCAGCCCGACTGCCTCACGACATCGAGAAAGCACTGCCGGTACCAGTAGTAGGTCGGATCGGTGAACCAGGTCTCGTTCAGATGCGGGTTATACATCGCAATGTAGGCCTGTTCCAGCCGGTCTACGGGATAAAACTTGATGAGTTCGTGATAATATTGGGTCTTCTGCAGAGGCGTTCCCGGAGCATAGCCGAGGTCCATGCCCACCATCGCCACGGGATCTCGTTCAAGAATCGCTTTCGCAAAGATCCAGGCGGAGGCGCCGCAATTTCCTCCGGTGACCATACAAGGCATTTTGGTCATGTCGTACAGGCGGCGTGTGTGGCCCGCCGGATCATCGTAATCGTCACAGATCGGATTCCACCAATAAAGCGACATCCCCGCCTGCAGGCACCGCCGCGTCACGTTGGGCGCGACGCAGGTGGCGATAATGACCTTGATCTTCGGGCCATGCGCATTCACTAGCTCAATCAATTCGTCGTTCCGCTCCTGCTCACGGCTATTCAGCGCCGGATCCAAGTCTTGGCGGCGAAAATAATCATCTTCCGGACGGCTCCTTAGATCGGGATCGCCAAACCAGCGTATGATCCAATAGGGATGAGGATCGACCGTCACCACGTAATCCGGCACGACGCCGTTTCGGAGGCAATGCCCCAGAGCACCGTCCGCCGCGACGATGACCCCCTTGAATGCGCTGTCCCGGATTCGCTCGATGGTCCGGCGCCTGTGTAAGCTGGGTCCCGCGGACATGGCAATTGCGGCTGGCCCCTTGGATGCATCAGGCTTGGGTACATCCAAGATCGTCTTGTCCATGTACCCCAGATTTTCCTGCGCGTGCTTGAATCCGATATTGGCCGTTTTATTGAAGGTGGCCTGTGCGACCAGAGACAATTCCGCCTGGTTGAGCGCGCTCTTCATGATTTATCGGCTCCGTCTTTCGGTGGCGCGCCGTTCCAGACCACGTTCTTGCCTTTCATGACGAACGCGATGCTGCCGCCAAGTCGTGCCATGGCCTTCCGCTCGAAATCGCCCACCGTATCTTCTTTCTTCACGGTAGACTCCGTTTCTCTCTCGTCCGGCTGTCCGGATATCTTATAATTGCCGATGAGTTTCGCCATAATTACACCCTCACTTTCATCAATTCGTTCGCCATTGCTTCGGCTGTGACAAAATCAACAGGTTCATCGATATCGACCGATCGCTCGCGCGACATGACGACGATTCCGCTGTTGGGCCCGGTAATAAGTCCCTGATCCATCAACACCGACCGTCTCGTGGCCCACACTGCTCCATTGGGAATATAGAGCTTCTGCAGCTTCTGACTGATCCCGGCATCGCCCTTCACAAGAGTGCCGGTAAAAGGAAGCACGCATGAACCATTGAGCCAGTACATCCATTCCGGGCGTTCATGTACTTCGCAGGCAGTGAACACGGTGTCCAAATCAGTCTCGAGCATCTTGGCGATGCAGGCATCGATATCCTCGCTCGTGCAGAAGGGTGTGGTAGGCTGCATGGTCAAAGCGATGCGCACCGGATAACCTCTTTCCTCGACAAACTGGACGGCATGCTGCGTCACCAATTCTGACGCAACATCCTCGGACAGATCCGCCGGCCGCATGAATGGAACTTCCGCACCATGCTCCCGAGCGATCTTCGCTATTTCCGGGTGGTCAGTCGACACGATGACGCGATCCAGAAGCCGGCTTTCCATCGCCGCGTCCACCATATAGGCAATTAGCGGCCGGCCAGCGAGCAGTTTGATATTTTTGAGCGGGATGCGTTTCGACCCACCGCGAGCGTGAATGACTCCAATAACACCGCAAGACTCATCGGATTGCAGTTTCATGGTTATTCTCCTTGAGTTCCGGAATAGCTTCGACTACTTTTTCAAACGCACGGATGATGTCGTCCATATCATCAGTCGTGGCAGGTGGGCGTGCGACGAAGGTCCAGAGAGCCGATCGGGTACAGAGGTCTTCGGCCACGGGGCAAAGACCTTTGGCATACGATACAGTGCCTTGATAGAGATGGCAGGTGAAGGGGCACCCTTGCTTGCCGTAGGCCATTCGGTCTTGGAAGATCGGATTGTGATACAGGGGCCTCGGATATCCTGACCCGACGGGAATACCCTCTGCCACCAGGGCTTCAATGAACCGTTTTCGCGGAACACCGACGAGGCCCTCATCGTAGGTCATTCCGAATACGTGATACACATGGTGAATGCCGTTCGGCTCAGACGGATAACGCAGGCCAGGCATGGCCGGGAGCCGATCCAGCAGGTGCTTGGCCAATTCCCTACGGCCGTCATTCTGCCGATCGAGTTTCTTGAGCTGGACTATGCCGATCGCGGCCTCGATTTCAGTCATCCGATAATTCCACCCAATCGTGTGGGACAAATACTTGCGGGGCTCTCCCGCGATAACTGTCTCGCCGTGGTTCCGCACCATCCGCGCCTGTTCGGCCAAGTCCGAATCGTTGGTGATCAGCATGCCGCCTTCGCCTGTCATCATGTTTTTGCTTTCCTGGAAGCTATAGATTGCGCAGTCTCCCATGGTGCCAGCCAGATGCCCCTTGTACTTTGCTCCCGGTGCCTGTGCACAATCCTCTATCACTTTCAGTTTGTGCCGCCTGGCGATGGCGAGGATCTGATCCATATCCGCTGGATGACCGAGTAGATGCACGGAGATGACAGCTTTCGTTCGCGGTGTGATCGCGGCTTCGAACGAGCGGGGATCCAAGCAAAACGTTACCGGGTCTATGTCGGCAAAGACGGGAATGGCGTTGTGATGGAGCACCGCCGTCGCAGTTGCGGTGAAGCTATAGGGTGGAACGATTACTTCATCGCCAGGACCGATCCCGCAGGCAGCGACGGCTGCGTGAAGACCTGAAGTCGCAGAGTTGAATGCAACGCCGTACCGAACCGCATGATATCCGGCGAAGGCAGACTCGAAGGCTTGGACCTTTTGCCCACCGAGAAATCCCTGCCGACTAGCCGAGAAACTCGATATATGTCCGGAATCCAGCACTTCCATGACCGCCTGTTTTTCTTCATTGCCGATGATCGGATAGGGAGGGAACGGCATACTGCGGATGGGTTTGCCGCCTAGAAGCGCTAACTTGTTTGCTGTCGCCAGAGTTTTCACTCATCCTCCTTCTTATTCTGCCTAAACTTGGCAGGTTGATACCGACGGCACAAAGGGAAAATCCACTCGCATACTGCCGCGTTTGACCGATTCGCAGAGCGCGCAGGCAACCTCTACCGCAGCTAGTCCATCTCGCCCGCTGCAGGACGGAGTCTTCCTGGTACTGATGCATTCGACCAGGTCTCGGACGGCGGCTACCAGACGGGAAGTCTGCAACTGCCCGTCACTGTAGAACGGTCTATTTGCATCGATCGGCACAAGCTCTCGATAGCCAGAGTATCGAGGGCTCTCATCAAAACGATGCAGCTCCGCCACCGCTCCATCTCCCGACAAACGCAATCGACCGGCACTGCCGAAAATATCCAGCTCGAAAATATGGTTGGTCCGGTCCCATCCGGCGATGATGCTTCCAGTGGCCCCAGAACAGAAGCGGACTTGTCCGGACAGGTTTCCCTCTTCATCCGACGCCGCCCAATGATCGGGCGACTGCCCGCACACCCACTGAATGTCGCCACCAAAGAATCGCATGAGGTCGAACAGATGGGTCCCCATTGTGAAAACCTTGCCCGGATAATAGCCGACGATCGCTTCTATTCGGCCAATCACTCCTTCAGCCAGAAGGAGTTTAGCGTGAACATAAATTGGCTCCCATCGACGAGTATGGTTCACCGCCAAAATGATGCCAGCTGCCTGACACGCCTCGACCATCTCGGCTGCCTCTCCCGGCGTCGCCGCCAACGGCTTTTCGCAAAGGATGGCCCTGACCCCTGCCCGCACACCCGCCAGCACCATGTCATGGTGCATTGCGGTCGGGGTACACACACTCAATACATCGAGGTTTTCGAATTGCAGCATGGAGCGGTAGTCATCGTATGTCTTCGCCCCAACGCTGCGAAGGAGAAACTGGCGGCGGCGATGTTCATCTGAATCGGCGCCGGCTGCCAGAATCACGTTGGACAACGCCAAGTAGGCGCCCGCATGGGTCCAGATTTCCTTTCTCTTAGGGTCGCCATCGAACAGATTGCCGATCTGCCCCAGGCCGATGATTCCCGCTCTATACCGCGGCTGTGTGAGTTCAGAGGGTGACAACGTTGATCCCTTTCTTCGAGAGATGTCGAAGCTGTCGATGGATCTCATCCGTCTTGCCGGATGATGCAATCAGCACCGCGTCAGGGCTGTATGATTCGATCGTGTTCGGCGGACACACGTGAAGATCACCGAAGCGATACTTGTGTTTTGCGATATCGTTATCGACCCAGCCGACGATTGTTAGGGGCGTTGATTTCGCAGCACTGAAGATCAATTCCCCGGTTTCCGCCGCACCGAATACGACTACCTTCTGCACACCGTCCGCATAGATCCGGAGGAGCCGCTTTTCAATCTCAGTTTTCACGACGGAATACATGCGTGCAATATCCCGCGTATATTCCCGTGCGAGCGTCGTCAAATACGCACAACCTTTAGCCGTGACGACGTATCGCCTCGTCCGATTCGTCTCACCGCTTACCACAACAAATTCTTCCCGCAACAATGTCTGCATGTAATTGTGCGCCATGGCGCTGCTTACGCCGATTGTTCTCCCGAGGCGATGCTGGCTCATCCGCCCGGTTTCTGCCAATGCCCAGAGTGCCAGCAATTCCCGCATTGCTTTGGTCGGCCTGAAAAACGATCGTCCTTCTTTACCCATGCTACCGTTCATACAGTGAATGGTTACTCTCTCGACAGAATCCGGAGAAACTTGAGTACATGGCAGAACCGTCCTCTGTACCTGTCTCTTCCGAAAATATTCCGTTTTTGAGCGCCTCAGAATGTTTCCGATCACTCCGCCAAGCAAGTTACACGCCTGGACAATTACCGCGTGATTTGCAGCCTGTTACAAATGGATTGGCAGAATTCCAAGCAGCCGGGGGCCCGTTCAGGCAAGATATGCCTAGACGGAGGGAAGAAAGATCCCGATGAACGACTCGAGAAACACGGAGAGGGCACAGTGTATGGCAGAGTTTATGAAACGACGGATGATTACCGCATTGGAGGAAATGGATCAGCCAATTTCTGCGTCGTCCATTGTTCGATGGCGTTTCGGACTGATCCGCCCCACCCACGATATTCAATGTACTCGAGGTGACTGAAGTGAAACTCGATACCGATCATGTCCCCACCCTGCCGCGGGTCGCTATTCTTCACGATACCGGTCAGGTTGGTGATATGCCCCAAGCCTGGCAATTCGAATTCCATGTGCACAGTCGTGCCTGGTCGAAGCCAGGTCGGTGTTCGAACCACGAGCACGCTGCACCCTCCCGCGCTGAGATCCTGTAACAGACCACCGAAATAGTCGGTGGTAGGCAGCGCGGATCCTGATGGATTGTCATGAGTCGCTCGCATCATCAAGGTCGGTTCGTTGGCAGATACACGGAGATGTTTCCGCAGATGCATCTCTTCCACCGATTTGGGATATGCGACAAAGAGCAACGGAACCGGCACCGTCATCAGTTCACGTATTTCACTACGATACCCGACCAATTTCCCGTCATGAAGATAACTGACCGTGCACGGTGTGCCACCGGCGATCTGCTGGTCATGGCCGAGCTGAAGTGGCCATTCGCAGACAAGCCACTCGTGATCCTTCCATCCAAGAAGCGTCGTACCGTACATGACCTTCTGCTGATCACGCGCGAAGGACAGTTTCAGTGGCAGTCCGACCGATAAAAACGATGCCGCAGGGGGGATGGATACGACGATGTCGTTCATAGCCCTCACTCCAACACAATTACCCGACACCAGCCAACTCTGATGACCTCTATCGGACATCATCAGTCAATCTTGAGTGTCAGCACGTTTGGCCACGAGCAGTGACTTCAAACTAATCACCATACGGCAGTATGCAGGAACCACGATCAAGTTCGAGACCTGCCCCGCCGATAACGCCCGTGGGATCTTTCCTCTGTCGCCACGTCCGACCAGAGACCTTTCTGACGAGGAGTCTGACGACTTATGACAATAAAACGTATCGCGATCGAGCAACTGATTCTCGGCATGTTCATCACAGAGATGGATGTCCCGTGGTACCGAAGCCCCTTCCTCTCCCATAAACGCCTGATCAAAGATCAACAGACCATCCAACTCATGCAACAACATGGAATCAGGATGGTGAGCATCGATACCAGTAAAGGGTCTGATCTCCCGTCTGGATCTTCAACGACTACGCAGCAGACTGTGAACCAACAACTTCCCCACGCAAATGTGCCCGGTTCTTCGAATCATGCAACGGAACGTATATCTGAGGCCAAACCTGACGATCATTCCGTCACGGCGATTTACGCCCAGGCTCAAGAGGCGGTTGAGCGCATTTTCGAGGATCTTGAGCGTGGCATTCCTCCGTCTCCCGAAGCCACCAAAGCCATCGTGTCAAACGTGTTAGGCCAAGTTCTCAACGATCCTGCCGCAATGGCGACTCAGCTCGCCATTCAGAAAATTAAACAGTTCGACCGCTCACTGACAACTCATGTACTCGACACCTGCATCTTGTCGCTCGTGGTGGCTGTGGAAAGCGGATTGGATCACACAGCACAAGAACAGATCGGCATGGGCGCATTGCTCCATGATGCGGGGTATGTCCGCCTCCCGCGCAATCTCGTTCGCAAGCGGGAGGAATGCAGCGGACAAGATAAGACCTTGCTTGAACAGCATTGCAAGCTTGGCGTCGCGCTCCTCTCCGAGCAACCCGGCATGCACGAGGATGTCTTACGTATCGTCAGAGAACATCATGAGCGCACCAATGGAAGCGGATTTCCAGCCAGGCTAGGCAATGATCATATTTCGCGGCTCGCACAGATTGTCGGCATCGTCGATTATTATGACGGCATGGTTAGCCAGCGCGGCTCGCGCCCGGCCATGATTCCACACGATGCCGTTCGACAACTCTTCTTGGCTGGGGAACAAGGGCTGTTTGAAAAATCTCTCGTGGAGCTCATGATTCGGAGCATCGGAGTCTACCCGGTTGGAAGCCTCCTCAGACTCAACACCGGCGAACAGGCGGTCGTCGTCGGAGTCAACCCGCAACAACGACTCAAACCCCTAATCAGAGTCACGACCAACCCGCAAGGAGGCTCTTACGCGACGCCGATTGAGATAGACCTGGCTACGCGATCCCCCGACCACACAGTCCGAACCGTGCTGCGCGTCCTAGACCCGGCCCGAGAACGTGTCAACATCAGCATACACCTAAACCAAGGCCTTTCACGAGCTGCATGATGAAGCCATCTAGACGGAAACGAAGACGCGTCGGACGTCGCCTTGCCGCGTCACTTCCGCCAACGTCGACAAGCTTCGATCTGTTCGAAGGACTTCCGCTGGCCACCGTCATTCTTGATGCTGATCTCACCGTATTGTCCGTTAATCGGGAGAGCCATCGGTTGCTTGGGCCACGGTTTCCTTCCTCTACGGTCCGCTTCTTTCCATCCCTGTGGTCGAGACTCACTCGATCCGACGCAACCACTATAACAGCACAACTGAACGGAGTCCTTAAAAGCCGCCGACCAACTTCTGTCACGCAACAGCTCCTCTTGCGGAAAGCAACCCCTCCTGTTCCCGTAGAATGGACCTGCGCACCCGGCACGATCGATGGCAAGACTGTACTGATTCTCAGCATCCAAGACTTGTCTCATGAGCTGGAGTTGGAGCAGGATTGCAATCGGTTGGCCGCGATCGCAGAGGAAAGTCCGCTACCGATGATCGAACTGGACCGGGATATGAATCTGTTGTATGCCAATCCAGCAATGAGCTCTCTGCTTTCTCGATTCGGATACAATCTCAGAGGATTTCCCAAGGTTGCCCCAGACAGCCTGCCACATATCGTGCAACGCTGCCTCGCTACAGGCCATGTCGTTCATGATGAAGCCGTTGTGCTCCCTGAAGCCAGTTTTTCATGGACCTTCTGTCCAGTTCTCACGCATGGCGTCGTGCGAGGCTATGCCATCGACATGACGAACATACACAAAACACAGCAGGCGCTCCAACTCTCCGCCGACCAACTTCGCCAGAGCAACCACCGCTTAGACCAAGCTTTGGATGAGGCGAAGGAATCAGCACGCGTCAAGACGGATTTTCTCGCAACCATCAGCCATGAACTGCGCACGCCCATGAACGGGGTGATCGGGATGACAAGCCTGTTGATGGAGACGCCCTTGACGCCTGAGCAACAATCCTACGCGGAGACCATTCGGCAATGCGGCGAAGCGCTGTTGCAGCTGATCAACGACGTACTCGAATGCAGTAAGATCGAGGCAGGGAAGCTTGAGCTGGAATGCCTCGACTTCAATCTGAGAACCACGGTGGAGCAGGTATTGGCACAATTCGCCGAACGGGCGGAGACGAAAGGGCTGGAACTGACTGGACTCGTACATGCCGCGGTTCCGACGGGACTCAAAGGCGACCCAGGCCGCCTGCGTCAGGTCCTCACCAATCTGGTGGCCAACGCGGTGAAGTTTACGGACAAGGGCGAAGTGACCCTACAGGCCTATCTCGAAGAAGACCTCCCCGACACGACCGTCATCCGTTTCGAAGTCACGGACAGCGGCATCGGAATCAGTCCACATACTCAAGAAAAGCTGTTCCGTCCGTTCGTACAAGCCGATAGCTCCACGACCAGAAAATACGGCGGCACCGGCCTTGGCCTCTCCATTTCCAAGCAACTCGTGGAATTGATGGGCGGGCAGATCGGAGTGCGCAGCGCCGAAGGACAGGGCAGCACCTTCTGGTGCACCGCGCGACTACAGAAACAGGTCGGCTCTCCACGCGCGATTCTTCCGACCGGAGATCTTACCGGAAAGCGTGTTTTGATCGTCGATGATAATGAGTCGAATCGCTTGATCCTCCACCATCTCGTATCAGGTTGGGGGATGGTGGACGACCTTGCAGAGGATGCCGAATCAGCTTTACGCCGCATCGCGGAGGCGAAGCAGCGGGGAGTGCCGTACGATCTCGCGATCTTGGACGTCATCATGCCTGGGAAAGACGGGTTGCAACTCGCACGAGAGCTGCAAAGTCACGAGGCAGGATCCGGCATTCGCCTCGTCGTCATGACCTCGATGCTGCAGCGTGGCCATGCAGAACAGGCCCGCCAGGCGGGCGCGATGGGCTACCTGCCGAAACCCGTCCGCCATGATGAATTACGCGACTGCCTTCGGACGGTTCTAGGTCTGTCCGAGAACCAAGAACCACAAACGACTCACACGCTCTCAGTCGTGCCGCAACTCGTCACCAGGCATATGGTCGCGGAGAATGTGCAGCATTGGCGCATTTTGATCGTGGAAGACAACATCGTCAATCAAAAGCTCGCCGTACGGATGATGGAAAAACTTGGCTACCAACCAGACGTCGTTGAAAACGGCCAAGAAGCGCTGACGGCGCTCGCCAAGGGAGACTATGCCGCCATCCTGATGGATTGTCAGATGCCCATTATGGATGGATTTGAGACAACCCGAAACATTCGCCAAAGTGAAGCGGCGATGGCATCGCATGACTCGCCCGATGGAAGCCCAAACCGTTCAGACACGTCACCACAATCGACCCCACATATTCCGATCATTGCGGTCACCGCCAATGCAATGCAGGGTGATCGCGAGCGCTGTTTGGCAATCGGGATGGATGATTATCTCGCCAAACCAATCAAGCTAGACGAACTACGGAACGCCCTCGCTCGGTGGATATCCACGCCACCGAATGCAGTGATTATCGGCAAGCAGAAACCAATTCCCATCGTAGCCGACCCAACCAGAGGGATCTTTGATCCTGCAAAAATGTATCAGAACATCGGCGGCGACAGTGAGTTGTTCGCTCAACTCGTCTGCCTATTTCTTGATCGTTACCACACTATGCTCACTGACATTAGAACCGCCCTGGCCGATGGAGATGCAGTCACCGTTGAACGATTGGCACACACATTCAAAGGTACCGCTGGAAATCTTTGCGCCTCGGGGGCCGCACTGACTGCCGGTCGCCTCGAAGCAGTCGGTCGCCTTAACACGCTCCGCGACGCCCCTCCCGTCTACGCGCAGCTCGAACTCGAAGTCACACGACTCGTCCGTGTACTTGAATCCTACCGGCAGGGCTATCAGCCGATCACCCAGGCAGCAGCCTGACCGAGGCCGGCGGCGTAGTGTCACGAGGTCAGTGAACCATCAGAGCACCAGACCAGTCGCAACATGTATCGGCTAGATTTGACATTCTACAGAATGAGAAACCTGCGCGGGTGTTGGCGATGGGGACTCGGAGACGGGAAACAACGGGTACCTGGTAGGAAAATCTTCGGAAAGGACCATCTGCTTGCCCAGTTTGGTCTGGTGGCTGATCACCAGCGGTCCTCGCAAATTAGCGGTGATTCGACCAGGATCATCCGATGGAATGGTCAAGATCACAGCCAGTGCTAGCTCTTCTCTCTCCTCTGCTCGAATTTCCGCCAAGGCATCGGCAGGAACATCGATCTGATAGCCTGGATGAATCATGGCTGGATCCAAAATGACAAATGCTAGGGACGGTTCTTCGACGGATTGCAGCCACTTGAAAGGAGCCTCGGTGTCATGATCCAGGATGACATACCGCTGCTGCTCAGGGAAACCGAGTAAACCCGAAGGGAACGTCAGGATGCTTTCGTCGCGGACTTCGAATGATCCAAATCGGGTCGATAGACTCTTCACAATTGTGCCCTCACGAAGCAATCCGAGGTTTTTCGGCGATCAAGCGACGCAATGCGTCTATAGGGACCACGTGCGTCTTCGCAGCCAACCGGTTCTCCTCTTGAATCCTCACATAGACTTCTTCCCGATGAACCGCAACCACCGGTGGTGCTTCGATTCCCAGCCGGACTTGACCACTTTTTATCCCAAGCACGACCACCCGGATATCCGGACCGATCGTGACACTTTCTCCACATCGACGGCTGAGTACTAACATACCGGTCTTCCTTGGCAAGAGGCATGAGTCTCACCTCTTTTCGGCTTACTCGGGCAGAATCTTTACGTCGCGACCGGATCGACCTCATCAACCGGAAGAACTAGAAGAGCATTACACACAACCAATTCCCCGCCCGTTCTCATATGTACTTTAGCAGCGAGTTTTCCAACACCTTGGCCAGCGTTCTGGTTGCCGCTTCGATCGCATATTGCTGCAAGGTCAGATCGGAGATCGCTTTAACTAAATCGACGTCCTCCGTTTCCGAGAGCGTCTTACTGAAAAAGCTTTTCGCTTCTTCGAGCTGTGCCAAGCTCGTCGTCAGACGATTCGATGTCGCGCCTACCTCGCCCTGAATGGCGGCAATCTGCCCCCCCCCCTGATTCAATTGTCTCAGCGCGTTGCTGATGCCGAGTCGATCATTTCCACGCAGTGCAGAGATTAGCTGTTTGACCTCAGCAAAAATATCGATTCCGCCTTCGATGAAAACCCGGCTCCCAGCAACGTTGGTCGGCACAGTCTGGTCTGTCCCCACTTCGATGGCATGAACGCCCGCGTCTCCCTGGTACTGCAGACCTGTAACGATGGAAAAAAGATCGCCGGTCGCCGGCGCGCTGCTCCCGTTGGCCAACGTCATTCGAAGCCCCTCGAAGCTGATCTCACTCCCCGACACATAGGTCTGGTTGGTGAGAACATTTCTGGGCGCCAGGCCGACGGAAAAGGTGTCTCCAGTTTGGGGCCCTCCCTCTTGACCGTTCGCCAACACCACACGCAAGCCTGCGAACGTAATCGCCTCGCCCGTCAGGTAGGTGTTGCCCGACGACAGCGTGGTGCTGGTCGTCTGGTCCACCACCGAATACTGTGTCGGAGAGGTAAACTGGATTTGATAGTTGTGTAGCGTGAGCTGCGCCGCGTTCACCATGCCGGCATCTATCACAGCTACGCCCCCGGTATTAGATCCTCCACGGGACGTCGTGACGGGAGCCGTCACGTTGAGCACATCGTAGGAGGTGGGGGAAGTAAAACGGATCACATAGTCGTCCAATGTCGCTGCGTTGTCGTCGACGACTCGACCCTGTCCGGCCAGCGCGCCTCCGGTGTTGCCGACCGCTGAAGCCACTGTCGCGGTAAGCGCAAATGGCACGCCACCCGTTGTCTCACTACCGCCCGCGAATCCGACTCCCGTACGGGCTAGACCTCCAGTGACGCGCACGCTGGACTGCGAGCCGTTCAAATCAGACGTGATGGATAAACGATCCTCTTTAAATGTGACCGTCACACTCTTTCCGGCATTGCTCAGCGCCGTATCGGCGTTGATACGGCTTTGGACGCGTGCCGCCAGCTGAGCGCCGGTCAAGGACTCTGTCCCGGCGGTTAAATCGATCGTGCCTGATGTGGTTCCATCCACAGTTACAAGGAGGGTATCATTGCTGCCGTTTGTCAGTGTCAGGGGAGTCGTGATCGCAAGTCCTGTGGCCCGTCCATGCGTGCTGGTGCCGGTGAAAATGGGCTGATTGCTCAGCTCCGTATTGGCCGTTTGTTGGAGCTGCGCGAACAGTTGTCGTACTTCCTTCGCCCCGATCGCCCGATCCGCCGCGCTGTTCGTGTCGTTACGAAACTGTATGGCGAGCTGTTGCACGCGGGATAACGACGTGATCGCGTGGCTCAATAGCGTATCCGAAAGATCCAGTCTGGCCTGCCCGAACACAATATTGCGCTTCCGTTGCTCAATCTCGGCAAGCGAGGCTTTGTCCAATGCAATATGGTTGAACGCGCTGGGATCGTCGGACGGCTGACGCACTAACTTGCCGGTCGACAGCTGTTGCTGGAGTTCCAAACCCCGTGCGCGCGCGCGGGTCAGGTTATTCGACAGCACACCGAAAGTCTGTAACTCTGTCACACGCATGGCAGCCTCGACGCTACGGTTTGATCGACAACAGCGTTTGGAACATTTCGTCGGTGAGACGCACCAGCCGCGAAGCGGCTTCGAATCCCCGTTGGAACTTAATCAGATTCACCAGTTCCTCGTCCATCGAGACGCCGGACACTTGAGCGCGCAACGTCTCGATCTGATCTTTCAAAATCTCCGTCGCATTTTTTTCACGGTCAGCCGTCTGCGCCGCGACTCCAAACTCTGCCGCGACAGAGCGATAGGCATCCTGCAAGGTTCCGTTTTCCAGACTCGCGAATCGCCGGTGCTGGAGTGCAACCAACGAGAGCATGTTGGTATTGTTGCCGGGAATCCCGGTTCGTGTGGATGAGGCCGCAACAGACCTCGGATCCGTGAGCACAACCGCTAGATCGCGCGCAGCATGGTGATACGAATCGACTTCAAAAACGTCTCCAGCCGCCGCCGCGCCGCTCAACGTCACACTGAGACCGTCAAATGTCAGCGTCGTCGGACTTGCGTACGTGCCTGAGGCGGTCGTACTGAGACCGGCGCTCAGGCCAAGTGATGCCCGAGCGGTCCCTCCGGTAATGTCGACTGCTGATACCGCAGTCGTGTCATTCGATGTCATGACGAACCGGTTGGTTGTGACGTCATAGGTGACCGCCACGGTTTTGCCCGCCGCTTGCAGCGCTCCATCAGCATTGATTTTTGCTTGCACATCCTGCGCAATGGCCGCGCCAGAGGCATACGACAAACCTGGACTTGCAGCGCCCGCGAGTGTGATGGTACCGGAGGCCACACCATCGACGGTCACCGTGAGCGTGTCATTCACACCCGTTACAATGGACAAGGGTGCGTCGACAGACGGTGCCGTGATCGCCGTGCCGGTATAGTTCCCACGGATTGTCGCGCCCGTCGTAGCATCCACGATGGAATAGGCCGTTGCGGAGGAAAAGCGAATCTCGTAGTCGTGAAAGGTCAGCAGACTATTCGCGGCAACCGCACCGCCATTGATCGCAGCAACCCCCTGGTTGGCAGTCACGGCCCGCGTGGACACCGCTATGGGACTAAACAAGTCGAGCCCGGTCGATCCATCGAGTCCATACCCTTGTCGATGAATCATATTCACGGCGTTCGCCAGCGTCGACGAGAGCCGGTCGAATGAAACCTCTAAATGGCGAACGGTGGTATCACGAACATCCAAGAGGCTGCGTAAGCGGCCGTTCGAGATCAGGGCGTCGATGCTTAAGGGACGCGTGCCTCCGGTCGAATATCCGACCGAAAACAGCCCGCCGTTGTCCGGATCCTCAATGGCGTTCAACTGCCGGATCGTGGGTCCCTCCACTAGAACCTGCCCCCGTGCCGCGAAGACCGTCAGCCCGCCCGTGCCGGACTCCACCGTTGTGATGTCGATCCGTGTTGCCAATTCATTCAGTGCGAGCTCGCGTTGATCACGGAGATCATTGGCGTTCTGACCCGTCACTTCAGCCGCAATAATCTGGCTATTCAGTTCAGCGATTTGTTTCGACAGGCTGTTGATTTCCGTTACCGTCTGCTGGACTTGAAAGTTCAATGATTGTCGCGCGGCGACCAGATCGGAAGACACCTGATTCACACTCGAGGCCAACTGTCTCGCGTTGGCCAATAGCACAGAACGAGGCGCCAGCCCACCCGGATCGGTCGACACATCTTGCAACCCACGAAACAAATCGTTCATTCTCGCGGCGATGCCTTGATTATTACTGTCTCCAAACAAGTTTTGGAGCCGGAACAGCTCTTCTCGCGACACCGATAGTCGTCCGAGATTCTGCTGTACCGTCGTCAGCTGCCGGTTAATGAATTGGTCTGTATAGCGCCTGATGGACGTGGCCTGCACGCCGGTCCCCGCCATTCCAGGTTGGCCGTTCAGCGGCGGACGTTCGGTCAGCACGGCTTCCTGCCGGGAATAGCCAGGCGTATTCACGTTGGCAACATTATGTCCGGTAACGGTGAGGGCTTGTTGCGAGGTGACCAGTGCGCTTCTGGCAATGTCAAAGAGAGACGAAAGACCAATCATGCTTAACCTTGCTGATGAATGAGCACATTGACACGGCCTGTGCCGATCGCTTGTCCATCGGACGCATACAGATCCTTGACTGGGGACAGAGGAGTACCAGTCGACAGCGCTTGATCCACCACGCTGCGAATCCCCTCGATAAGCACCACGTTCTGCCCGATCTCGTCGCGGACGGTCTTGGCCACCGTCATGTAACTTCGGTAGACGGCTCGTAAGTCGTCTGACGAGGAGTCTTGGAGATGATCAATCAGTTCCTGGATCGAGCCAGTTCCCGGCCGCAGACCGCAGTGCCTCGCCAGGTCTTGAATAAGCTGCTGTCGTTCATTGGCAAGAGATTGCAACGATTCTAGAATCAACAGTCGACGGCAATTGATGGCATGAAAATCCGTAATCGCAAGCGTTCGAATAGCAGCTCGTTCTGTATGGACCGTTTCAAGTAGCTGATGGCATGTTGCCTCCTCTTGGCGCAACAAGTGGCACAGTTGGGTGATCGCTGGCGGGAACGTGGACATACAGACTCCTTCTGACCTTACACATGCGCTGCATTCCGCCATCCATCCCCTCTTCCTGCCCTCCTTCCCGAAGAGACAAGGACGAAAGGGACCACGGCGAGTGAATATTCAGGAGCCTGGGAAGGCGGATCTTACAGTACGGCGTCGGTTAGGACCTGCTTCACGATGGCATCGCCAACCGCGCGGCCACTGATATCGTATGTGCCGCTGTCAAGCGCGCGCCTGATGCGCTCCACCTGTTCAGCCCGTTCAGGGTCAGGCTGATTCGCCAGCTCCCGAATCCGTTGAAGCTCCTTCGCTTGGGCCGAGATCTGAACCTCATCTTTACCCACCTGGGTGCGGGCAGCCGCTTGCCGATTACCTGTCCCCTCAGTGTCCTGAACCCCAAGTAACAGTTTGGCAAGATGATCTACCTTCCCATGACCTGAAATCTGCATGTTACCGCTCCTTCCCCTGCTCTCGCCTCTCAGCTCTCAGTCCAAGAGAATTATTGACTTTACCCCGGTCGAGCTTCTTATCGGTTGCTACCCGGAAGAACTTGAGCGTTCCGGGGGGGATGATGAAAAATATTGTTGCGCATACTCCTGTACCATCTTGGCAATGCCTATCCCCCCAGACTCGGCTGCCCGTTTCCCAATTTCCTCGTCATAAAATGAGTAAAAATAAGCCCCTTGCTTATTAGTAATGCTTCCCTCAGGAACGGTTTCTCTCATAACCTTCAGTAAATAGGAGACAAAATAGGCCTCGAACTGCCGGCCAGCTTGGACCATTTGTTGACGTGCCGCAGCAGGGTCCTGCGATGTCGAAGCATTCATCTGAGACACAAGATGACTCGTGCGTCCGGTCAATCCAGGATCCACGTATGCTGGTGAAGAGAGCCCTGAATGGATTCCGTATTGTTCTAGAGTGTTCATATGTAGCACTCGTCCATCTAAATGATTTCAAGGTTCGCTTGCAACGCTCCTGCCGACCTCAGAGCCGAGAGTATTGCGACAAGGTCACGCGGCGTCACTCCGACTGCATTAAGAGCCCGTACGACCTCCCCCAATGTTACCGTCTCATCCACCACCAGGAGCCTCGACTCCTGCTCCTTGACCTCTGTCTGCACATCCGGTGTGACGGTCGTCTGTCCTGCGGAGGAACCAATGAGCGGTGCCGTCGGCTGTGACACGTTCAGCGTGTTCTTGACCGAGATCGTGAGATTACCGTGAGAAATCGCGCATGTGGAAATCCGTACATGTTCTCCCAACACCACCGTGCCGGTCCGTTCATTCACCACGACTTTGGCTATAGAATCGACGGTCACATCAAGTCCCTCAATCGATGCGATATATTCGACGACGCGCCCCTGAAACACTTGAGGGATTGTCGCCTTCACAGATCCGGCATTCGTGGCTGATGCACTGCCTTTCCCAAAGGCACTCTCGATGGCCTCGGCAGTCCTGATGGCAGTCGTAAAATCGGGTTGGCGGAGAAGCACAGAAACGGTTGCCCACGAGTCAATGTCGACAGGGAGCTCCTTCTCGATAATAGCGCCACCGGGAACCATACCGGCCGCCTGATGATTCTTCGTCACTGTCGCGCCGCCAGCCCCTCCCGTCCCGCCGAGAAAACCACCGATTGAGACTGGTCCCTGCGCAACGGCAAATACTTGCTGATTGGCTCCTTTTAACGGCGTAAGCAAGAGCGTCCCGCCTTGCAGGCTTTTGGCATTCGCCATCGACGACACCAAGGCATCCAGTGTCATCCCTGGTTTCGAGAAGGGAGGAAGCTTGGCGGTGACCATCACTGAGGCGATGTTTCTCGTTAATAACTGGATGGGATCGATCACCAGGTTGATGCCCATCTTGTTCAACATGGACATCATTGCCTGAATCGTGAACTGTCCGCCGATGACTCGGTCGCCGGTACCGTCCAGACCAACCACCAAACCGTAACCAAGCAACTGGTTTTCACGGACTCCTTCAATCATGCCAATATCCTTGATCCTCACCGCATCGGCGCCGGAGGGTGTCAACACACCACTGGTCAGGACCAGCACACTGACTAGAGCGATACACCGTATGAACATGTGTGAGACACCTATCCTCTCCATGAACGTTTGGAAACAGAGACCTGTAACCGAGGACCAAGTATGATGCGCGACAGCCATCCTTGTTCAGAAGCCAATTCTTTCCCTGAGGCGTGATCAGCATCATCAAGCACATGAAATCGCGTTCTGCTCCCAAACGTGGGAGGATCAAAATCAGCCCGTCGGACAACCCCACTCTGCACCATCATCTGGAGCGTGCGGAAATTTAAAGGACGCCGCTTGAGCATGCTTCTCGGAGTCGATTTGCGTCTCGGCGGAACCGTCATAGCCCCTCTTCTCCTCAGAACGGATAGACCCAATTGAGAATACGGATAAGCCAGCCGGGTCGCTGTACATCGTCCAGCACACCCAGGCCTGAGTATTCAATTTTAGCGTCCGCAATGGCACTTGAGGCCACTGTATTCTTGGTATCCACATCGACACGCCGGACAATCCCACCAATCGTCATCAGCTGTTTTTCACTGTTGACGCTGACCTCACGCCGTCCCTCGATCCGAAGATCCCCGTTGGGAAGCACCTCTGTCACGATCGCAGAGATGGTCCCTGTCAATGTGCCTTCACGATTGGTGGAACCTTTCCCATCGAACTTGTTATTGGCGCTCGCATTGATTCCGAATCCACGCTTTGTTTCATCGCTGAAGCGGATCCCTGGAAGCCCGATATATCCCATACCGCTGCCGACCATGCTGTTCTTAATCGTCGAATCCCGTTGAACCGCCGTATCGGCTGACTTTGACCCTTTATGAACTTCGGATATTTTCACGGTCAGAATATCCCCGATCCGCATGGCACGCATGTCCTCATAGAGATAGGCTCGTCCATTTTCTTCCTGCCAGAGCGAGCCAAGCGTCTTTGGAGGAGGGAGCAGCGGCACAGTCACCTTGCTCGACGGGCTCGGCGGGCTTGAACATCCTTGCAGGGCGATGGTGATGATCAGACTACGCACGGCCATATGAAAAGACAGATTACAGTGAAAGTGCATGGTGTTCTCTGCCACGATTCAGCTAGAATTCCACCTCAACAAGATTTGGAGCCACCACTTTGGCTCTTAGTTCCCTGCCGGAATCCAGATTGGTGACTGTGACGGTCTGTCCGACTTGTCCGTTCGCTTTCGTCACGCCATTCGCCCGAATCGACAGACCTCCACGCCGCGCCTCGATGAGGACTCGATCACCCTTCTTGATCACCAATGGAGGCTTCACAAAGGCTGGGCGTAGCGGTGTCTCGGGCGGAAGAGGCCGTGATGCGCTCTTTCCGATGACCTCTCCTTGATCGGTCATGAAGGGATGGTTCACCTGATGAACCCGCAGTCCGACCGTCTTGAGATCGCCCATATCAATCAGTTCATCGGCCTTCAGAAAGCGGGTGACAACAACCGCGTCGATCATCGCCACAACATCAGCAACGACCTGAATCGTTTTCCGAGATTTCCCGTTTGCCACCGCCTCCACATGAAACATCCGCCGTCCTAGACCTTCTTCCAGAGAGTTGGGAGTAACTTGCAACTCCACCGTCCTGCCGGGGATCATCACAGAATCCGCGGGATCCAACACTGTCACATGTACCGTCTTAACCTTGTGCCCCCATTCGCTCTCCAGATGTTTCTGAATGGCCTTCCGAATGAGATCAGGACTGACCTCACTGACAGCCGGTCGGTCCACAACGGTGTCGGTCGCCTGATGAATCGGACCTCGAGACGCCGACGGGATTGGCCGAGACCCACCACTAGGTCCTGCACGTGATGTCGTCACGTCGAAGACTACAGATGAAAGGAGCATGATCATCATCAGCCAAATCCTAGACATGAGCCGCTCCTTATCGTCTGAGATTGTTCGCAATGGCCATCATTTCGTCGGAAGCCTGAATCGTCTTGGAGTTAATCTCGTAACTTCGCTGCGCGATGATCATATTGACCATTTCTTCGGCGAGATTGACATTCGAACTCTCCAAGAATCCTTGCTGGATCGTCCCGAATCCGGTGGTGAAGCCGCCGGTCCCCTGCGTGGGAGGGCCAGAAGCAAAGCTATCAATAAAGAGATTGCTCCCCATAGCGACCAGCCCAGAAGGATTGTCGAACCGTGTCAGCTGTATTTGCCCGACTTGTGAGGACTGCGTCACACCTGGCAGCAAAACCGAGACCGTACCGTCCTGCCCAATATCCACCTTGAGCGCGCCGGAAGGGATTGTAATGACGGGATTGAGGAGATCGCCGTCGCCGGTCACGAGATTGCCCACATTGTCACGCTTAAACGATCCATTTCGGGTATACATGATCGTCCCATCAGGACGGGAGACTTGAAAAAACCCTGCTCCATCAATCGCCAAATCCGTCTCGTTGTTCGTTTGGCGCATATTCCCCTGAATCCATTCTTTCGAGACGGTCGTTGGGCGTACCCCTGCACCGACCTGGATGCCGACTGGAAAGACCCCGACATTGGAGGCGCTGGTACCGGGGAGTCGTTGAATCTGATACAGCAGGTCCGCAAACTCAGCTCGGCTGCGTTTAAAGGAGTTGGTATTGACGTTGGCAAGGTTATGGGCGACCGTGTCGACATTGATCTGCTGAGCCGTCATTCCGGTCGCTGCGGTCCACATGGCACGAATCATGGAATCCTCCTACGTATCTTGCCGTCCGTAAAACGTGAACTCCACTAGCTGATGTTTACGAACGACCAACGACGCTTCACAGTCTTAGAGCACTCGTCCTACATCTTGAATCGTGACCTCAGTCATACGATCAAGCGATTGAATCAGCTTTTGCGTTGACTCATAGTTGCGCATACCCTGAAGCATCTTCACCATCTCGCCGATGGAATTGACGTTGGACTCTTCGATGTGCCCAACCTGAATCTGCGGATTCTTGCCCACCGTGCCTTTCTCCGAGAAGAACAGCCCGTCCGACGACTTCTGCGGCATGTCTTCATCCGCAAATTCCATGACTTTGATTGTGGCGACAGGCTTGTCATCGACTTTGATGTCTCCCTGTGACGTAATCTCCAATTTTCCTGGAGGAATCTTGATCTCACCCCTCGTCCCCATCACGGGATAGCCAAGTCCTGTCACAAGCCGGCGCTGATTATCCAGTGACAGCATGCCGTTGCGAGTGTATCGAGAGCCTTGTGGCGTCTGTACCTCAAAAAACCCTTGCCCTTGAATGGCAACGTCCAGCGGATTGCCGGTCAATCGGATGCGGCCTGGCTCAAATGTGGTTTTGATCTGATGTGGTGCGACAAACACACGCTCAGATGGTCCGAATGGTCTGGCCGTGATCTGTTGGGCCAATCCCACAGTTCGGCCTCCAGTGGGAGCGACCGAATGGTACCGTGGGAATATGGCTTTGAAGGCCTGCTCATCCTGCTTGAACCCAGCGGTATTCACATTGGCCATATTGTTCGCAAACACTTGCATGCGCCGTTCATGGGCGAGTGCTCCAGACAAAACGGAATAGATACCTCGATTCATATTGCCGACTCCTTTTCCCTTCGAGGGACAGCAACCCTTATGCCAGATTCGTTCCGAGCAGAGATTACTGTAAATCGAACACGAACTCAGCCAAATGCAGGCATGAACTGACTTCCGCTGTGGAATACCAGGCTGGTATCGGATCCCCCTGCCATACTGCGAGGGTGGATTCTACCCACTAAGGTGAAAATTATTCCTAGCGGTGACTGGTGAGGGACGCCTCATGCCGACCCGAAACTGTAGGGAAGGGACGTACTGCGGGTCGTGTCAACCATGGCAATGGAGCAGCCACGATAAGCCTGTTCCCCTCTTCGTTTAATCGACCATTCACTAGGAAGTCGGCCTGGATTCCAGAATCGGCCGGTGTCGTCCCCATCCACCCCATGTTTCTGCCACACACCGTTGCTGAGACAGACCACCATGCAAGTGATCGTTGCTCCAATCGTGGCAACGCATGATGTGAGACCTTCATGTGCATCATCTTGATTGCTGATTGAGGACCTGGCTATACCAGGTACTAGTCGAGATCTCCTCTAGAGTGGTACGGGGTTCTAGGACTCTGAACTGAAGCCGAGTCATCGCAGACTATCGCGAATAGTCTCACCACGCTGACAATCGAGCACTCAGCCGAGTCGGTCGGCAGATAGAATCAACTCGGTTTATGCAAGTGTGCCTTGAGCTGGATGATAGCCTTGGTATGGATTTGGCAAACCCGTGATTCAGTGACCTTTAGCAACTCTCCGATTTCCTTCATCGTAAGCTCCTCGTAGTAATACAAGCTCAGAACGAGGCGCTCTTTTTCCGGCAACTTCTGGATGGCCTCGGCGATCAATTCACGTTCACGCTCGTTGACCAATGAGGACAGGGGATCCGGCGTATGCGTATCGGCCAACATCTTGACCACTTTATGCCCGTCTGGTTCATGAAGGCCTAAATCATCCACACTGATCATCACCGCCCCTCTGGCCCGTGTAATGAAATCATCCAGCTCTTCCAGGGACATCTTCAGTTCTGTTGCCACCTCGTCATCCTGGGGCGGCCGACCCAATCGGCTCATCAGCATCGTGTGCGTCTTTTGGAGCAAGCCGATACGCTCATGAACCGATCTCGGGATCCAATCCATCGATCGAATCTCATCGAGCATGGCGCCACGAATTCTGAACTCCGCATAAGTCTTAAACTTCGCCTCTCGTGTGGGATCATACTTATCCATGGCATCCATGAGTCCAATGGTGCCAACCGAAATCAGATCCTCCGCGTCGAGGTACGCCGGGAGGCGGAAGGCCAGCCGATGGGCCATCGCGCGAATAACATGGGCAAACTCCTTGATCAGCTCTTCGCGTCTGGCTCCCTGGGCCGCAAATGATTTTCGCTCGTGTGGTAAAGCAGTCTTGCTCATGATCTTCCCATGTCCGATCGTTGGTCAGTTACTGGCCGGCGTCACCGCCCGTTGCCAAACAAGCTGTACTGAACTTTTGGGGAGACCAGGCCTCGGCCACTGAATGACCTGATGTGCCAACCTCCTAAATGCTTGGGCTGCTGGTGCATCTGGGAATAACTCACAGAGCGCCTTCTGCTGCATGACGGCCAAATGCACATAGTCGTCATAAGGGATCGCCCCGACTAATTCGACGGCCACATGAAGAAAATGATCCACCGCCACATCCAACTTCCCGAACACTTCAGCCGCTTCACGTGGGCTCTTAGCCTGATTCACCAGTACTTTGAAACGGCGTTCTCGATACTGGCGGGTCAAGACTTTGATCAGCGCATAGGCATCCGTGAGCGATGTCGGCTCCGGCGAGACGACGATGATCGTCTCATCTGCCGCAGAGGCAAAAAAGGTGACATTTGGCGAGATGCCCGCCCCGGTATCGATCAAGAGCACATCCATCTCTGACGTGAGCTGGGCCAACTGTTCCTGAATCATCACCTGTTGGGCTTCTGTCAGCGCCGTCAGACGGGCAACACCGGAACTGGCCGGAAGCACATGGACACCCGCTGGGCCACTGAGCACGATCTCATCGAGCGTATGTGTGCCTCTCAATACGTCTTCGATCGTATGATGCGGAACTAGCCCCAGGAGGACATCAAGATTGCCTAAACCAAGGTCGGCATCCAAAATCAGCACCCGCTTCCCAACCCTCGTGAGTGCAACCGCAAGGTTCGCAACTACATTAGACTTTCCGACTCCTCCCTTGCCGCTGGACACCGCGATGACGCGAGTGGATGAACCATCTCCACGACTCAGATCCTCCGACATAAGGACAGACCTTCTTGTTCCAAACGGCATAGCGAGACCTCCAACCAGATTATCCGTGATGAATTGCCGCTTCTAATGCAGGAATTGCGCCTGACGATTGACCTACCCGATTGACAAGCACCTGAGAATTGGTCGAGCGTTCCGCAGTCAACAACGCCGCCAAACGTTCCGATGAGGCAACCTCGATATCGCCGGGAACTCGTCGTCCAATGCTCCAATAGGAAAGCGGCACCCCGGTTTGATGCGCAACTTCAAAGATGGTGCCAAACGATTCCGTCTCATCGAGCTTCGTGAACAGAAGACGCAGTTGGGGTAGATCACTGAGGTGTCTCGTGATCCGACAGAGCTCCTGCTCCCTACTGGAAGCCGGAAGGACCAGATGAGTTGTGACGGCCCCCTGTGGAAGCAGCTGTCGCAGTTCTTTCGCCAATGCCAGATCACCTGGTCCGATCCCAGGCATGTCGATCAGCACAAGATCTACTCGCGTATGACGACGGAGCCCTTGATGGACTTGTCGAGCCGACACGGCGCAAGCAAACGGCACCCCCACGACCTTGGCATACCGACGCAGCTGCTCCACCGCAGTTTCCCGATTCGTATCAAAGGTAATGAGGGCGACCGATCTCCGCTGCTCGAGACGATAATAGGCAGCCAGCTTGGCCACAGCTGCGGTCTTCCCAGCTCCACTGGGTCCGATCAGAAGACCGATTGAGGGAGATCCCTCTCCGTTATGGAGCGGCTCACTCGTACGCACACGAGTGGCGATCTCATGCTGTAGCGCACGCCGAATCGATTCATCGTCGTATGGATCGGACACTTGTTCCGTCTTGCACGCCTCGCTTATCAGCAACTCCACGGTGGAAGCATTCATCCCCTGCTCGATCAGCGAGCAGCGCAGCCAGGCCAGCATCGGCACCGGTTGACTTCCGATTGACCGGACATTTTCCCGCGACAAGTCCTCCAATAGGCGACCCAATTCATTCACGACGGTGCGGAAATGTCGACGACGATTCGGTTTCACGTGCACTCGAGATGGCTTCGACGAGGCGGACCGACCGACGGGTGGTGTCGTCGCCTCACTATTCGGCTTCAGCATCCCGTGCAGAGTCTGTTGAAAAGTCGGCGTGGCCTCGGACTCTTCATGAGACGGTCTCCCAGGCGCGGCACCATGTGACACTTTGTCTGCTACCTGAGGGGACCGTTGGACGTCTTGATCGGATGCGGCCATCACTTCAAGAACCGGTCGATTGAATGCCTGTACGATTCGCCCTCCCTCACGCACCTCTTTTGCAGACAAGATGATGGCATCCGGCCCTAGTTCTTCCTTGATGGCACGCATGGCATCCTGCATGGTGAGCGCGTGAAATGTTTTGACCTTCATGGCTTACCTTATGATAGCTGCGCAAATTCGAAGTCGATGCGGACCGTATCTAACGACTGCAGGCGGACAAACGAGTCCACTTCATTGAGTCCCATGACGGGAACGGCATGCAACTGACGATCGCTGTGTCGACGGAGATGGCGGCGAACAACCTGCGAACAGAGTACGATCGGCTGCTGCCCGCGAGCCGCAACCCGTTCGGCCGCCTGTTTGAGACCAGTTAACAGCTTATGAGAAAGCGTGGGGTCAAGGTTCAACATGGCCCCAGGCGGCAATGCCGCGGCTTGTTCGGCCAACGACCGGTCTAGCCGGGGATCCAGGGTAATGACCTGCAGACTACCGTCAGATGCTAGATACTGCTTGGTGATTGTCCGAGCCAACGCCTGCCGTGCATACTCTGTGAGGACTTCTGCATCCTTGGTGGTGGTGGCATGATCAGAAATTGCCTCGAGGATCGACCGGAGATCCCGAATCGGAATGCCCTCCTTGAGCAAGTTTCCGAGAACCCTGACGACTGTTCCGAGTGGCACCAGCGTGGGAATGAGCTCCTCCACCAACTTCGGATGCGATTTTCCCACTTCATCCAAAAGCGTTTGCACCTCCTGCCGTCCCAACAGTTCAGAGCCATGGCGCTTGATCAACTCGGATAGATGTGTCGCGATTGCCGAGCCCGCATCCACCACGGTATACCCCGCCATTTGCGCCTGCTCCCTGGCCTCTTCAGGCACCCAGAGCGCCGGCAACCCAAATGCAGGCTCCTTGGTTGCAATGCCCTGCACCAAGCCTCGTTGACCAGTTCCTGGATCGATCGCTAACAGATGCCCAGGCAAGACGTCAGCCTTGGCCACCTCCACTCCCTTCAACATGATGGCGTATTCGTTCGGACGCAGCTGGAGATTGTCACGTATATGAATGGGAGGGACGAGAAAGCCCATCGATTCCGCAAATTGCCGCCGGAGCGCTTTAATCCGATCGAGCAAGGCGGTGCCTTGCGTTCCCTCGACAAGACCGATCAAGCCGTACCCCACCTGCACTTCCATAAGATCAAGCGGGATCACTCGGGTCTGACCTTCCTCGGTCTTGGGCATGCTGGGAGTGGGTGTGGGAACTGCTTGAACCTGCTCGCGCTGATGGAGGTGATAGGCGACCCATGCGAGGGCGCTCCCTAACGCTAAGAACGCCACATGGGGAAGCCCAGGCACCAAACCAAGCGCGAGGAGAATACCAGCCGCCATACCCACCGGCTTGGGGGAGGTCAATAGTTGCCGAGTCATCTCCCCGCCCAAATCCATGTCCGAGGCGGCGCGAGTCACCACGATACCGGCGGCAGTCGACACGATCAGAGCAGGGATCTGCGCGACCAATCCCTCACCAACCGTCAGCACGGTATAGGTTTGAGCCGCCAGTCCCGGACTCATGCCCTGTTGCAGAATCCCGATCGCCAATCCGCCGATGATGTTGACAAAGACGATAATGACGGCGGCAATGGCATCCCCTCGAACAAACTTGCTGGCACCGTCCATCGAGCCGTAAAAGTCCGCCTCTTGCGCAATCTCCCGTCGGCGGCGGCGCGCATCCACCTCATTGATCACACCGGCATTCAAATCCGCATCAATACTCATCTGCTTTCCAGGCATGGCATCCAATGTGAAGCGGGCGGCAACCTCGGCGACACGTCCGGCTCCCTTTGTCACCACGACGAAATTAATGATGACCAGAATGGAGAATACGACCAACCCGACCGTGTAATTCCCCCCGACGATGAAGTTCCCGAACGCCCGAATCACCTCACCGGCCGCCCCTGCCCCTTCGTTGCCATGCAACAGAATAAGCCGTGTGGACGCAATGTTGAGGGACAGCCGGAACAATGTCATCACTAACAGAATCGATGGAAATACCGAAAACTCAATCGGGCGCCGCACTTGAAGTCCGACGAGCAAGATAATCACCGACAGAGTGATATCAAAACTTAACAACAGATCGAGTACAAAGCGCGGCAATGGCAACAGCATCACCATGATAATAGCCACCACCCCGAGGGAGATCACGATGTCCGGATGCTTGATAAACTGGGGTTGCTCTACCGGTTCGATTGCCGTTGCCATAATCTCCTAAACCTGTGAAGCTCTCATGGAGTCACACCTCTGGCGCGATACACAAACGCGAGGATCTCTGCGACCGCACGATACAGCTCGTTTGGAACCTCTTTGCCGATTTCGACCAGTTTAAACAGTGTGCGAGCCACGAACTTATGTTCGACGACCGGCACCCCGTGATGTCGAGCCAGCTCGCGGATACGTTCAGCGACAAAGCCAGCTCCTTTAGCAACCACCATAGGGGCCCCCATCGTGGTGGTGTCATACTTCAGCGCAACAGCCAGGTGTGTCGGGTTGGTGATCACCACATCCGCCGTCTTCACGGCGGCCATCATACGTTTCTTGGTCAGCTCTCGTTGGAGGGTCCGCACGCGACCCTTGATGAGCGGATCGCCTTCCGAGGACTTGTGTTCCTCCTTGACCTCGTCCTTCGACATCCGCAGACTGCGTTCCCACTCATAGCGTTGGTAGACATAGTCAAACCCGGCCAGGACCGCGATCGCCCCAGCGACGGCCAATCCGACCTTCAAGGCGAGCCATCCAGTAACACCCAGGACGGTACCCATATCGAACCCGATTAACCCTGGAATCTGGAGGACGTCATACCGCGCAACCCACACACCGACACCCGTCACAATCGCGATCTTGAGGAGCCCCTTTACCAACTCGATCACAGATCGCAATGAGAATAATCGAGACAACCCTTTGATCAGACTGATGCGTTTGGCATCCGGTTGAATCGCATCGGCACGCCATAACAACCCTGATTGCAGCAACGACGCACCGCTCCCCATTACCAGAATGCCCAGCACGACCGGAAGACTCAGCATCACCACGGTGAGGCCAGCGTGGATGACGATCTCGGACACCTGTTCGATAGACATGTCTTTATAGAACGCTAAAGGAAACGAGAGCGTCAGCCCTTGACGAGTCATCTCTGTCATTTTCTGAAGACCAACCGGCAACATGGCCGCCAACAGCCCGACGCCACTCAAGAGGACCACGGCCGTCGACAGATCGCGACTCATCGCGATCTGTCCTTTCTTGCGCGCGTCCTCTTTCCGTTTTGGCGTCGCGGGTTCTGTCTTATTACTTCGATCCTCAGCCATGTCCCAACGCCCTCAGAAGCTCATCAATCGTGAATTGCAGTCGCTCAATTTCTCGGACTAACAGTTCCGTCACAAACGGCGCGGACAGCGACATCACCGCCAACGCGCCGGCAATCGTGATAGGGAAACTCAACACAAATACGTTGATCTGACTGACCGCCCGTCCCAGCAACGAGAGAAGAAGATTGATCAGGAGGATGATGACGAGTACCGGCACTGCTAACTTCAACCCCACAACAAACATGTTCTGAGCAAGGCGGAGGATCGCCTCCCCCATGCTTCCCGTGAGAGATGCGCCAAATGCCGGAATGGATTCATAGCTCGAAATAATAGTTGCCACCAGCAACAGATGGCCGTTCAGCGAGAGAAAGAGGAGGGTCACCAGGAGGGTGAAGTATTGGCCGATGATAGGGGTCTGCTCGGCCGTCGCAGGATCGAACAGTTGGACCACGCCGAACCCCATCTGCACGCCGATCAGCTCTCCGGCCAGTTCCAGCGCACCGAAAAATAATCGTACCGCCAGCCCGATCGCTAAACCAATGACCATTTCACTGATGAGTCCAGCGGTCAAGACAAGAGGGTCATAGGGCACGGCTGGGAGTGGAATGATGGGAGCCAACAGCACACCTAATCCCAAGACGAGCGCCAGTTTGACTTTCGCCGGAACGGATCGCCCGCTCAACACCGGCAACGCAGCCAACAGCCCACCGATACGGGAAATAAGGACCAAGAATCCTTGGAATTCGGGAAGGAGAATCTGGATGGTCTGCGTCAGCGCCATGTCCCTCTTAACTCTTCGTCTCACATGCAACAGGAGGAGCTGCATACGGGATGCTCACAATGGCTGCGGTTCTCACCTGCCCAACCCCGGCGCACCTGCTTCGCCGACTCATCGAGGCGAGCCGAGATATGCCATGCCCCAGACGCGGCCTCAGCAAACGAGGGACCGCAGCATACCAACTGGGGTACGTTGAAGGCCGATGCGTTGCGAGAACACAGCTGGCAGCCATTGTCATCGTTCCACTATTGCACATAGTTGGGAATACTGATGAGGAGATTGGCCATATACGTGGTCATGGTGTTCAGCATCCAGGGGAGAAAGAACAGCAACGCCACAAACAAGACCACCACTTTCGGAACAAACGTGAGCGTGCCCTCGTTCATTTGCGTCATGGCTTGGAGCGCACTAATAACCAAACCGACGAACAAACTAAGCCCCAGAATCGGTGACGACACCAACAACGTCGTTTCTAACGCTTGCCTGGCCAGTTCCGTTACCATTTCTGGTGTCACGTGATCATCCCTCTTCTCGACACTTGATCATCCGGTGTCGTCTATCGACAAACCGCTCAGCCCTAGTGAAAACTTCTCACCATTGAGCCCACGACCAAGTACCAACCATCGGCCAAGACGAACAAGATCAACTTGAACGGCAGCGAAATCACGACAGGCGGAAGCAGCATCATGCCCATCGACATGAGAATACTGGCCACAACCATATCGACAATGAGAAAAGGGATATAGATTAAGAATCCAATTTGAAAAGCAATCCGCAGCTCGCTCAGAATGAAGGCCGGGATGATGGCCTGAGTTGGCACGTCCTCAACCCGATCTGGTTTTGGCACGTGACTCAGCGTGATGAAGAGTTCGAGATCCTTTTCCCTTACCTGACGCAGCATAAAGCCCCGCACCGGCTCGATGCCCTTCTTCCACGCCTCTTCATAGGAGATCTGCTCAGCCATCAATGGTTGGAGCGCGTTGTTGTAGACGGCCTGCCCCACGGGAGCCATGATGAACATCGTCAGGAACAGCGCCAAGGACAGCAACACTTGATTTGGAGGAACCGACTGCGTTCCCAGCGCTTGACGGAGAAAAGCCAACACGATCACGATCCTGGTAAAAGACGTCACCATGATGAACAAGGCCGGTGCCAAGGAGAGCACCGTGAGCAGAATTAAGATCTGGATCACCACTGCGGTTTGCTTCGGACCATCTGAGCCAAAGTCAATGCTCACCGATGGACCAGCCGCCACCGCTTCTGACAGCGGCAGCACAAGCAGCATGATCCCTCCGACAATAATTCCCCAGAATATGTGTGCGCGCGACTCGTGCTTATCGGCCATGAAGTCCCTTGTTATGATGCAACGCACCGAACGGGAGACGCCGCAGCCAGGACGCAAACCTTTCCTGAGAGGCCGACGCCGCCTCGGTGGAGGCGTTCTCGCTGTTGAGAGCGAGTAATTCCCGCAATTCAACTGAATCGCTGATGCGTCCTAGCGGAACAAGATCGGTCGCGGTCGTCCCCACAATCAAATACTCACCCGCAACCGACACGAGGGCAATGGTCTTGCGCGGAGCGATATAGCCGCTGGCCAAGAGTCGAACGAGCGGGCGCCCACCGGCAATCCCCAGTCGTTGCCCCATCACTCGCCGGACCGTCACCGCGACAATCCCCATCAGCACCAGCACAATGGCCAGGGCTGCGACGGTGCGAAACAGGCTTTCCCACAGATCAATCACGGCCTCTCCTTCGGATCATTCAGCGCAGGTGTTGGACGCGTTCCGCCGCGCTCACGACATCCGTCAAGCGAATACCGAATTTCTCGTTGACGACCACAACTTCACCGCGTGCAACCAGCTTGTTGTTCACCATCACCTCCATCGGTTCCCCCGCAAGTTTATCCAACTCAATGACGGAGCCTTGAGCTAGTTGCAACAGATCCCGAATGGCCATCTTCGTGGATCCGACATACACGGTGACGCTCATCGGAATATCCAGGAGAAAGTCGATATTCTTCGGAGCACCGTCGGTCACCGCGCTCTGAACCGACGGGAACGAAGCCGGCTGCGGGGATTGGTGATCGCTCGCCTGCGAATCGGCACGGGTTGCGAAGTTTGACTCAGCCATAGTCACTCTCTCGTTGGTGTCATGACTAGCTCACGACTTTGGTCACGCGGCACGCGTGATTCCCCTTGTAAATTCCAGGACTACCCTGAAATTTGTGATGTCCCTCGATATAGCAGTCGAGCGGATCTCCTGGATGCTGGTCAAGTAAGATCACATCGCCCGGTGCAAAATTCATCACATCCTTCACCGTAACCGTGGCGGTTCCCATCCGTACCGCAATCGGAAGCGGACACTCGTGAAGTCGCTCTCGGAATCGATGGCTCCACTCGCCGTTTTGATCGACTTGATCGGAGACGAGGCCTGAATAGAGTTTCTCCTTGATCGGTTCAAGCATACTGTAGGGATAGACGATGTATAGATCCCTGGTCGTTTCTCCTAAAATGACCTGTAACGTGACAACGACGACAATTTCAGATGCGGTCACCACCATTGCAAACTGAGGGTTGCTCTCAGACCGCACATACTCCACCTTGATCGGCACGACGGCTTGCCACGCCTTTTCCAGGTCGACAAGCGATAGCAGCAACAGCTTCTTGATGATCCGCAGTTGGACGGGCGTGAAGTCTCGCCCCTCAGGCTTCACGTGGGTCTGCCCTTTGCCCCCAAAGAAGTAGTCCACGATCAAGTACACAAGGAACGCGTCCATTACGAAGAGTGCGCTACCCCGTAATGGCGCCATATGAAACACGTTCAACGATGAAGGCATCGGAACCTTTTTCAAGAGCTCACCGAACTTGATCACCTGGGTCCCGACGACGGCAAAATCAACGGCCTCCCGAAACATGCCGGTCCAGACAACCGATTGGCGGCGAATGAATCGGTCGTTGATCATTTCCATGGTCGGCATCCGCCCACGGATGATTCGCTCCTGATTAAACAGATCGTACCCCTTGACACCCGTGGCTTCCTGGGCAGTGTCCTTCGGAGTCGTGTCCACATCACCGGAGACGACGCCCTTTAACAGCGCGTCGATTTCATCCTGCGAGAGAATTTTTTCCATAGATCCCGCTGTTACTGAACGACAAATTCCGTGAAGTACGCCGACCGGACGCCTGGCTTTTTCAGGAGGCCGTTGATGCGCTGCGTGATTTCATCGCGTAACTGGAATTTCCCCTGCGTCGTCCTCACCGCATTGACGTCCTTGCTGCTGAGCAAGACCAGGACCGCATCCCGTATCTGAGGAATGTGCGCGGACAGTTCAGCCGAGACCGCTTCGCTCTCCGCCTCGAGCTTGAGAGTTATTTTCAAATACCGAACGTCTGGGGTGTCTGCGAGATTGACAATGAAGGGATCTAAGTCAAACATGACGCCGGGCGAAGCAACCTGACCATGTTTGCCACCGACCTCGCTCTTCGACTCAGCTTTGACCTCAGTATCGGCTTTATGATCCTCTGAACTCTCAACCCCTTTACTGGCTCCTCCCAGGAATTTGACTACCACGAACGCTCCTCCAACCCCAACTACCAAGGCAACAACCGATACAATAATGAGCATTTTGATGGGGAACGCCGAAGCGGGGGCCGCGGCGGGAGCTTTTTCGTCAACTGCAGCTGCATCTGCCATAACTCCTCCTCGATTAACTCGTTGGCCCGGTGCGAAGACTGCAATGCATATGCCACCACACTTTGCGACTCACCGATAAGAGGAATCACGAATCACCATATCTGGCGCACACTCCCATACAACCAGCGCCACACACGACAGGGCGCATGAGCGCCCTGTCAAGCAACCTCTTGACACCGTCAAGAAGCTGACAGGGTACAGGATGATGACCAAGAGTAGGGACTGACACCGGATGAGAGGGCGGAGTGAAGGAGAGGAGGGCTGGGAGTGACGATCGCTCCCAGCCCTACCGCGAAGAAATGGATCTACCGTTTCAGATTGACCAATTCCTGTAAGATTTCGTCGGACGTGGTAATCACGCGCGAGTTCGCCTGGAACCCGCGCTGTGCCTGGATCATATCAATAAAACTTTCTCCGAGGTCGACATTCGACAATTCCAACGAATTGGACAAGACCCGTCCAAGCCCCGCACTGTCCGGGGTTCCCGTGACCGGCTGGCCGGAATTCCCGGACTGAGCAAAGGTGTTTTTACCAGTCCGCGTCAACCCAATGGGATCCGGGAAGCGTGCGAGCACCACCTGCGCCAACGCGCGCAGCTGACCGTTCGAAAAACGGCCATTGATGATGCCGTTCCCATCCACGGAGAAGGCCTGGAGCGAGCCGGCGGCAAACCCATCCTGCGTTTGCTGCACGAGCGCCGAGGTCGACCCGAACTGCGTCGTTCCATCGAGTCCGCTCCCACCGTCGGTCGTCACGCTGGAACCGAAATTCATGGCAAGCAGCTGGTCTGGCGTCGCACCGTTAAAGTCGATCTGTAACTCTCCCGGCACCGTGCCGGACGTCCCCGCTGCAGTCCCGGTATCGTACCGAATCACCGTGCTCTCTCGATCCAACGTCCCATCCGTCCCGAACGTTAACGTGCCGGACGCAACCCGAACGATCCCCAAGCTGGCGTCGACATTGCTCGGATCATAGTTTGCCGTGACGACGTCGCTCGCAGGCGCCACCGTGTTGTAGTTCCAGCTGTTGGCGCCGACCTTCGTGAAGTACGTCGTCAGCAAATGACTGTTCCCGAGAGAATCAAACACCGTCATCGATGTCGAAAAATTCGAAGTGGCGGGCGGATCCGAGAGCTGAAAGTCCGTACCGGTCGTCGACGTCGGCGCCAGCATGTTGAGATTGCTCGCCAAGGTATCAGCTCCGTTCGCCGTCACCACAACCGTTCCGGTCCCGGTCGTGGAATTGTTCGTCGTGCCTGTCAGGCCCGACGCAAAGGTGAAGATATTGGATGCATTGACCGACGCAGTAAATCCCGCATAGGCAGCGGATTTGAACGGATCGTTGGGGACCAACGCGCGCACGGCATTTTGAACCGCCGTGGCAAGCGCCGAGCCGGTCAACCCGTTTGCCACGGTGATCGTCCGAACCCCGTCCCCGTTCAGATTGATATTGAATGAAGTGTTCCCGGCTGCGGTGGTGGTCACCGATGCCGCGGACGCCACGATGTTGCCGCGAACACCTGTCAGCACTGTCGCTGAATTCAAGTTGGCAGCAACAAAGGCCGTGGTCGTGGCCCGCGGCGACGCGGTGGTGGAAGGCAGCGCCACATCACCGATCGTACCGGTGATCGTGCCGGTGGCGTCGGCCAGAAAACCCTGCAATTTGAATCCGGTCGGATCGACCACATTGTTGTTCTTATCGAGCCGGAACAGACCGGCACGAGAATAGAAAGTGGCATTCTGGGAATCTCTCACCATGAAAAAGCCGTTGCCGTCTATGGCCAGGTCCAGCACATTGGACGAGGTCGCTAGCGACCCTTGAGAGAAGTTCCCCTGCACCGACGTAAGCGCCACGCCGATCCCGGTCTGAACCGAACCTGACCCTCCTGAAATCGACGAACTGATCAAGTCCGCGAACGTCGCCTTGCTCCCCTTGAAACCGACGGTACTGAGGTTGGCAATGTTGTTGCCGATGACAGAGAGCGCCGTGCCATTGGCGTTGAGCCCGCTGACTCCGGCAAACAATGACGACAGAATTCCCATGGGTGCATACCTCCTTCTTCAACCGGTTCGGATAAGTCTCGCCTATTGCACTTCCACAATATCAGACGGGTCTACGGATAACGCTCCGACAGCCAACTTTGCTTGTCCCTCCTCCATACGCACGCCCGTGACCGTCAGCTGCGCACGGCCTTTCGCGACGATCGACGCGCCCTGCTGATCGACAGCAGAGATGGCATACTCATAGACACCAGGCGGCATAACGGTGCCCTTACTGTCTTTCCCGTCCCATCGGGCTTGGTTGAGCCCGGCCTGAAGGTTCGTGGTATCCAACGTTCGGACGACCTGCCGATTCTGATCTAAAATCGTAATCTGCACGCGAGCCGCATTCTTTTCGAGTCCATAGGTCAACGATGCCTGACCATTCTCCAACTGCGTGAGCGGATGATCAATGCTGATGCGGCGACCGACCATGGGCAACAGCGTGAACTGCAACGAGGCGCTCTGCGCATCAAGGCTCCTTTGAAGGAGCTGCGACTGCTTCGCCGTCTGTTCCAACTGACTGAATTGGGTGAGTTGCGAAACAAATTCGGCATTATCGGTGGGTTTCAAGGGATCCTGGTTCTTTAATTGCGTGACGAGCAATTTAAGAAAATCATCCTGCCCTAATTGTTGAGGTCCGGTTTTGTTCGAAGTCGCTGGAGTTCCCGTCGAGTTGAGTGGCGATACATCGATCATTTCCAGTCTCTCCCTTCTGATCTACGCCACGACATTCAAAAGACCATGGCGAGATGTGCGTGGTTCATCCTGTCCCTCTGGACTCTGCCCCCACTTCATCCCTTGCGAACCCTGATTCCAAGTGTGTCCTTGTTCCTGAGAAGAGTCCTGCTGGAAAGAGCGACCGGCACTCTGACGATCGATGTCCACGCGGAATTGTCCCATGTCCAATCCGTTTGCCTGAAACGCGGCTTGCAGGCGATCCTGACCGTTGGCGAGGAATTGCCCCACCTCAAGTCTCTCGGTGGAGAAATAGGTGTGCACCATATCATTCGTCATTGCCACACGAACATTTACATGGCCCAGGTCTGGCTGTGCCACATCAAACACCACCGATCGTGTCATAAATCGCACCGACGACTCAGTTGCATCCTGTGCAGGCATGGACGATGGCGCCGGACTCACACTAGGAGGAGTGGGAGGAGGCGGTGGTGGACTGGAGATGACACGCCCATGAGCGCCGGCTATCATCGACTCTGTTGCCGGTCCGCTAGAAACTTGGCGGTCAATGACCGTTGCCTGTGGTAACTTAGTTTCAGCCTGATCGCGTTGAGCGCTTAGTTGCTCACCCCAGAGCTCACTGAACCCCTCGGCCCCATCAACACTCGCGCGCTGTCCTTGTTGCCCCCCCCACGGCGCCCGCACTCCGCTATCCTGAGCGTCGCGAAGGGATTGTGTATACCAGTTCATTTGAGCTGGAGCGGAACGATCGGATACGCCTCCATCGCGAAGCACGGGATCCGTCTTCGCAGTTTCTGGTTTGCCATCCGGTAGCTCCACCCCCAGAGAGGCAGAAGAGACCCGACGCACAATGGTCTCGGGCTGCAGAAGAACCGAACCGGATGGCGACTCCAGCGGTCCGGGACGAGACTCCAGACGATGCGTCATCTCTGGATCGGCATCATCGGCACTCATATGGGAGCCCGGCTTGACGACTTGAGCCCGATGCGAATCGCCGCCGGTGCCAATCACCGGCACGTCTGATCCATGAGCAGGCAGGTCCGACGTTGCATTCCGTTCATGGCCAGCAGGAGAGTGGCCTTCGGTCGGATGGGGTGCCGTCAGGGAAGCATTCATCGCCTTAGGTACCAGCAACGAAGACCTTGAAGAACCGCCGTCCGCCTCAGCTTCCTGCTCAGAGACGGACTCTCCATCAGAAGAGTCTTCTTCTCCCTCCGTGGGAACATTCGTCTGGTCATTCACGTGGGCTAGTACATGAGGGAGCACCAGGGAGGCGAACGGCATTGAGGCTTGCGCTTGAGAGTCGTTCCCTACCGAGCTTGGTTGAGCCGTAGCCTCCGGCGCATTCCTGGAATCATCAACGGCCCTCTTTCCATCGTTGCCGGATCTGCTTCCATCTTGGATTGTTTTCTCTGACGGTGATGCGCTTGGGCGCTCAGCCTGAGTGGCAGAAGCATTCTGGGCTTGTATTTCCCTCGATTGGGCTCCACGTTCAGACTTGTTCGTTGATCGCGCCTCAGCACGCTCGGCCGGAGTTGCAGAAGGATTCGGCTCTTGTGTTTCTCTCGATCGGCCCCCACGATCAGACTTGCTCATTGATCGCACCTCGGCACGCTCAGCCGGAGTTGAGGGAGCACTCCGCTCTTTCGCCTCCCTCGATCGAGTCCCACGCTCAGCCTTGCTCGCTGATCGCGCCTCGGCTGCTTCACGAGCCTCCATCCTCCGCTCGTCCGCACGAACTCCTTGGAGCACAGCGGGAAAACTCCTCCGGCTGCCACTGGAACTGGAAGCCGTCGAGGCTCGAGACGGTCTGACTCCCTTGTCTACAGGGGATCCGGATGGATGGGGAACTATGTCAGCAAAGATGAAATCCACGTATGCCAATCCTCTTGTGATTCGAGCAAAGGGTAATACAAGCCCCATGCCAGGTGAGCCGCGTGCAACATCGCGGATAATCAGGCTGGTTTTTGTGAACGCCTTGACGGTGTTGTCCGGAGAGAGGAAAACTTTACAGCGTGCTCGGCAAAACTGACCGAGCAGAGACATGAATAGACTTTTTTGAGCGACAGCGGGGTTTCAAGACCGCACGGGAGAGTGTTTCGGGAAATCTTCAGATGATTTGAACTCGAATTCGAGCTGAATCGCCAGGAAGTCTAATGAAGCCGATTTTTGGAAAGCCCTCGCCGGAGCAGAACTATGGGTATCGCGCACGGAAGTGGTTTCGGATCTATATCCAATCAAGTATATTGAACTCATGAAGCGACTACGATTCCTTGGGGAAACCAAAACTTTCAGCAGCGTGTGGAATGCGATTGCCGACACCCCCGAGCAGGCAGCCAATCTCCAGGCGCAGGCCGAACTGATGCGGCAGATCGCGGCTATCATCAAGGCCAAGAACTGGAAGCAGGCCGATGCCGCAACCCATTGCGGCGTCACCCAGCCTCGCATGAATGACTTGTTACGCGGGCGTGTGTCGCGGTTTTCGCTGGATGCCCTGGTGAATATCGCCACGGCTCTTGGCCGGCGTGTGCATGTGGAGTTGGAAGTCGCGTGATTAGAACTTACTGCGACCCCAACTTACTGACCCCCTTTGTCTTTCCTCGGAATGTGATTGACTCTCACATCGAGGCGGCGAGCTACAAAATACCCTCTCGGTGAGCCTCACGCAGAAATGTCTTCGTTGTTTCCTTAATGACACTGGCGCGTGGCCCATATTCAGTCAGGTTTAACTTGATATCATCCCAAAATGAATACATTACTGGAAACAGCAGCCAGGAGATCCAGCCAGAGATGGCTTTCTCTGTAATGTGATGCTCGTATTCCTTGACGGTTTTAAAATCAAAAAGCAGAGAATAACCAAGAATATACTTGTGCGTTGTGTAAGCAGGAACTGTGAACAAGGTCGCTAAACTGAAAAGCTCACTGTAGGGAATATCGTCGTTGATTTGCACATTCACCGTGACGACGCACACCAGTCCCTGTGATCGAATGTGCTCTATAAACTCAGCAGGCTTTCCCAATGGCATCTCGTCGAGGGCCATTAACAGACCATCATGCACCTGAGTTCCAATAAAATCGTGTTCTTCCCTACAAGAACCTCCAAATACATCAATCAGAGCGAGCCATCCCCCACCGCGACAACGAGATTCAACTCTGTGATACCTTGGGATCACGAATTGCACAGCATCGTCATACCTCGAAGTCCAAATAGGTCTCTTCTCGGAAGACTCCAGAGCAGTTACTTGGTAGTTTGCGATCATACAGGCATTCATCGACGTAAGCATGACAATGAGAAGAATCACGTGCAGCTGACGCATTATGGCTTTCGCAAATTGGTGGTCCATACACAATGTCTGAAGAGTTTCACAGGCAAAAGCTCCAGAACCAGGCTCCAGCCTTCCATCTATGGATAGTTCTACGGCGTCTGTGTCAGCAGCTGCTCCGTGAGTTTCGCAGCCCGATCGGCTTTGACTTGCGCGAGGATCGCACCGGCAGTTTTTGCTTTCACCAGCTTAAGGATTTCGATCGCTTTTCGATCCGGCATATGTTCAAGACGCAAGGCGGCGTCCTCAGACGGCATGGATTCGTAGATCTTCGCGAGCTGTGTCCGTTGTTCCTGTGCCGAACGCTCCTTCTCCGCATGGGCCTTGGCTAGTGGTGACGGAGCTCGGTCTTCTTTGGCTTGCGCGCTCTGGATCTTCTTTTCCAAGGCTTCGTTCTGGTCCAAGAGCTCCTCGATCTGCCCCCTCACAATCATGAGTCGCTCTTCGTTCTGGCGAAGCGCTTGCTCACGCCGATCAAGATCACGCTTTCTCTGATCCAGCATGTCGAGCAATTCACGAGGAACATCGATCGCCGGCCCCTGGACCGCGGGTGGAGCCAACAGCTTGGCATCGTTATCAGACTCCTCTCCCGAGTTCTTTGCCTCCTGCGCTCGTGGTAGCACATTCTGCTTCAGCCCGCTCGTCGTCGCCGCCTGTGCTTTATCTTTGGGTTCGGAAGAGGCTTGTCCCAGTTGCACCATGACCCAGAAGAGAATCGTCGAACCGAGGATGCCGCCAACCATCGTCCACAACTGGGAATGCCGATTCATTCGTGGCACCGCTTTCTCCACCTGCCCAAGACGGCCGAGACCGAACCGATCTATCCAACCTCTGATGAATCGTGTGTTCATGAGTAGCGCTCTCGCCGAGTGGAATGCCTGCGGCTCGCAGCCTCATCCATGGTCCGCTGCTCCTGGCGCGCCGCGTCGGCACATTGCGCGGCGCGGCGTTTGTCGGCGACAATATCAAGCAGCTTACGCTCCAGGCTGGCTTCAACGAGAAGCGCCTTGGTCTGCTGCCATGCCTCCACAGCTTGCTCGACCTCTCGACGCACCCGGCGCAGCACTGCCTGTTGCGAATCCATACGTCCCTGCCATTCCAACCAGGCTTCTATCGTGAGCCCTTGTACAGATTGTCGGTCGTGGGTGACGACCTCCTGCTGAATTTTGGCTTCAAGGTTCCGATACCGTTCCTCACGCTGCGCCAGCGTGCGAGTGATCTGCGCCAAGTCCATCATCAACGCCTCGACGGTCTGCGCACGTAGTTTCCGCAATGACTCGAGGCTCATGCTGCCTGCTGGGCCAGCGCCTCAAGTTGCTGCACCGACAACGGCAAGCCTGTCGGCTGGTCGATGTCTTGCCGCAAATACGCATTAATCGCCTCCTGCGCTTGAACGGCACGGTCGAGAGCCGCGTTCATTCCTGGCTTATAGGCTCCCAACACAACAAGGTCCTCGGATTGGCGATATCGTGCCACCAACTCAAGGACCTTCCTGGCAGCCTCGTAATGTGGTCGCTCGACGATATCCCGCATCACACGGCTGGTACTCTGGAGGAGATCGATCGCAGGAAAGTGATTGCGGGCGGCCAAGGTACGCGACAAGACGATATGGCCGTCCAAGATCGAGCGCACCGTATCAGCGATGGGATCACTGAGATCATCGCCATCGACCAGCACGGTATACAATCCGGTAATGGTTCCTGGACCTGGTCCGGTCCCGACACGTTCCAGCAACTTCGGCAAGAGCGTAAATACGGAGGGGGTATAGCCTTTGGTCGTCGGAGGCTCCCCGATCGCCAACCCCACCTCCCTCTGGCTATAGGCCAATCGCGTCAGTGAATCCATCAACAGCAACACCTGTTTCCCTGCATCACGGAAGTATTCAGCAATGGTCGTCGCCACCAGCGCCGCGCGCAACCGTATCAGCGGAGCTTGATCGGACGTCGCCACCACCACCACCGAGCGTCCGAGCGCCTCTGCTCCCAGATCGCGTTCCAGGAATTCATTGACTTCACGGCCTCGCTCGCCGATGAGGGCAATGACATTGACATCCGCTTTCGTATACCGGCTGATCATCCCCAACAGCACACTCTTTCCAACCCCGGATCCTGAAAATATGCCCATCTTCTGTCCACGCCCACAGGTCAAAAACCCATTGATGGCACGAACGCCGAGATCAAGCGGAATGCGTAGACGGGCTCGTTGTAAGGGGTTCGGCGCGCCGGCATAGAGTGGATACCGTTCCGTAGCCGTCAGCGGCCCTTTGCCATCCATCGGATTACCACAGCCGTCGAGCACCCTTCCTAACAAACCTGGCCCGACAGCAAGATTGGCCACTTGGCCGGACATGGTAATTCGACTACCCGGCCCGATCCCGTGCATGTCACCCAGCGGCATCAGGAGGACACGATCCCCTCGAAATCCCACGACCTCCGCAGCGATCGGCCCTCCAGCTACCTCCCTCGTAATGCGGCAGAGCTCTCCGACCGTCGTCATCGGCCCATACCCTTCCACGACGATCCCAACCGCTTGCGCCACCCTTCCGGACACTTCGATAGGATCGACGCGCTCAATCAACCGACTAAGACTCATGATGAGCCCTGTTCCTCAGGGCATCGCCCAAGCGAAATAACTGTGTATCGAGGGAGGCATCGACTAGTCGTGTTGCGGTGTGCAACAGACAGCTTCCTCGCTGGAGAGAAGCCACCGGCTCGATGGTGAGCTTCAGCGCGACCTGTTGCCGTCCTGCCAGCTCCGCCCGAACGGCTTCAAGAACGACCGCGTCGGCCGGATGCACCTGGATCACCACACCATCTGACTCTTGAACAGCGCCGAGCGCTGCCTTGACCTGCATCACAATCTGTTCGCGGCGGGACTCGGCTGATTCATGCAGTATTTTAGACGCGATCTGAAGCGCAAGCGCGATGACTTCGTCGTCGATCGTCTGCTGAAGTGCGGACCGAGCGGTATCAAACTTTCCGACGGCCTCGGTCAACACCGCAAGATCGTGTTGACGCTGCGCGTCCGAATATCGCCGGCCATCTTCGAGACCACGCTCATATTCCGTCAGCCCATCGGCTCCTTTCAGCGTGCTGTCATCCCCGAATGTCTGAAACGGCACGCTCTGGAGCCGTATCGCGCCGGACCGTACAGCGGCATGCTTGAGGACCGTATGGTCGGCGCGAATACGATGGAGCTCCAATAACCGACGAACCGTGTTGAGGACAATGTCCTGTTGAAAGGGTTTCGTCAAAAAATCGCTGGAGCCGGCTCTCATCGCACGAGCGGCAAGTTCGACCGAGGCGGCTCCAGTCATCACGACTCCAATCATGCGACTGTCGATCCGCTGTGCATCTTCCAGAACCGCGATACCATCTCGATCCGGCAGGGAGGCGTCGACGATCAGCAGCGCAGGAGCCTTCTGTTTGACCATCGCAAGCGCTTCCTGTCCTGAGCCTGAGAGTCGAACCGACACTCGTTCCGGCTGAAGGAGCTCGTGAAGCGCATGTCGGATCCCTTCGTCGGCATCAACGACCAGAACCGTCCCTTGAAGGCGTGACACGCTTCGATCGGAACTGGCCACTGCCGGTATGGTTCCCCCCGTCACTACAGCATCTCCTCCCCTGCGCCTGCGATCATGATGCGGCCCTCTTCTTCCAGCTTGCGACAGACTTTCAAAATATTCTGCTGGGCTCTCTCGACATCGGACACCTTTACCGGCCCTTTCGCCTCCATATCTTCCTTCAACATTTCCGCGGCACGACTCGACATATTTTTGAAGAATTTCTCCTTCACCTCTGGGTTGGCGCCGCGAAGAGCCAACGGAAGGTCGTCCTTGCTGATCTCTTTCATCAATTCCTGCAAGCCGCGCTCGTCGATCTTCACCAGGTCGTCGAAGACAAACATGAGCGCCCGGATCGCATCCGCCAACGGCTGGCTCCTCTCCGCGATCTTGACCATAATGCCGCCCTCATTGGTCTTATCCATGCGTGTCAAGATGTTGGCCATCACCTCAGGCCCCCCGAGGCTCTGCGACCCCATTCCCGCACTCGCCAAGAGTGTCTCTTGTATGCTCAGGCTGAGCTCTTCCAAGACATCCGGCTGCACCTCCTCCATGGTGGCCAGCCGAAGCGCCACGTCTCCACGCATCGCCTCAGGAAGTCCTGCAAGCACTTGCCCGGCTTGATCGCTCTCAAGATGCGCCAGCACGACCGCCACGGTTTGCGCATGCTCGACCTTTAACATTTGGACAACCGTTTTTGCATCGACCCATTTCATGGCGTCCAGCCCCGGATAGCTTCTCCGAGTCATCGATTCGATGATCCGTGCCGCCTTATCTGGACCCAACGCCTTGATGAGGACGGACTTGATAAACTCTTTTCCCTGAAACTGAACATCGCCGGACGCACTGGCAGTCTGAAAATCCGAGATGACGGCATCTTCCTCATCCCGCGAAATCTGAGCCGTGCCGTTCATGAATGTTCCCAGCCGCTTAATTTCTTTGGGGTCGAGTTGTTTCATGACCTGGGCTGCTGATTCTTCTCCGATGGCACGAAGAAGAATGGCTGCCTTTTGTTCGCCCGTCAGATTCTTTGCCATAGCCACATGTTATGAAGGATTCTTGAGCCACTGTTTCACGACTACGGCCGTCGTGTCAGGATTCTTTCTCGCCATGTCGATGATCTGCGCCCGGTCCTGCCCGCCGGCCAATGAGGCCTCTGCCGTTCCCATGGCGCCAGGCAGCGCAGACATCGACGCTTCGGCCGACAGTTGCTCGGTCGTTGAGCCCAACATGGTCAACAACGGGCGAACCACGAACAGAAGAATCACCGTAAACAGTAGGATTCCGACACCATAGCGGAGATACGGCAACCATGGCTTCGGACCCTCGGCCATGGCTTCTGCCGTCGCACTCTGCAGCTCTTCTGGTTCCGCGCCGAATTGCACATTCACGACTTGAACCTGATCCTGCCGCTCAGGCGAAAAGCCCATCGCTTTCTTGACGATGTCCTCAATCCGCTTGAGGTCTTCTTCCGAACGTGGGATGTATTTGCGTGCGGCAGCCGGTGTCTCCGTCGACTGTCCATCACCGGTTTTGGCTGTTTCATAGATCCCATCGACCAGCACGGCCACGGACAATTGTTTGATGACGCCTACAGGCTCGACGATTTTGGAGACCGTTCGACTGATCTCGTAGTTGACTGTTTCATTTTTCGTCTGACTGTTGTTTGAACTGGTTTGCGGGAGCTCCTGATCTGTTCCGGGCGGGACGTTCGACTGAACACCTGGGACGCCGCCGCTGACGCCGTTGATGCCGTTCGCCTTTTCCTGCCCGCGTTGTTCGCTCCTCACGACCTGGCTGTTCGGATCGTAGCGCTCTTCCGTGGTTTCCACCTTGCGAAAGTCCACCACGCTGGACACACGCACCACGGCTTTGTTGGATCCGACAATGCGCTCCAGCATCGTTTGGATACGCGTCTCCACATCTTTTTCGATACTCCGCTGATATTCGAGCTGGGTATTGGTCAAGCCGGCGGTTTCATCCGTCATAGTGGACGACAGCATACGGCCGTGCCCATCCACCACGGTTACATCGCGGGCCTGCAGGCCTTCCACGCTGCTTGACACCAAATGGATGACCCCTTGCACCTGCGCCTGAGCCAGCTGTTGGCCATTACGAAGTGACACGATCACGGACGCGCGCGCTTTCTCCTGTTCGTTGGCGAAGAGTCGTCGTTCAGGAATCGCCAGATGAACCCTCACTCGTTCGACTTCCGGCAACTGCGCGATGGTTCTCGCCAACTCGCCCTGTAAGGCGCGCCGATAGTTGAGCTTCTGCACGAATTCAGACATGCCGATCGACGTACGATCGAAAATCTCGAAGCCGACCCCACCTCCATGGGGAAGCCCTTGAGTCGCGAGTTGTAATCGGAGATCGTGGACTTGAGCGCTAGGAACCAGCACCGTCGCTCCACCACCGGTTGTTTCATACGGCACCTTCGTCTCTTTCAGCTTATCGATGATGGCAGCCGCGTCTTCGCCGCCGAGATTGGTGAACAACACCTGCATATCGGGCTGCTGCGTCCACAGTGTGAGCGCGATGAGGCCCGCCACTGATCCAGCCAGAGCGACAAGGATGATCATCCGTTGATTGATGGAAAACTTGGAAAACATGCTACCCACGCTCCTTCATCGTGCCTGACCGCTTACATCTGCATCCGTTGAATCTCTTCATACGCCGTGACCAGTTTGTTCCTGATTTGCATCATCAATTGGAAGGACACGTCGGCTTGCTGCAGCGCAACCATCGTACGGTGAAGGTCCTGCGTCTCGCCTGTCATGAGGTCACCTACCGCTCGGCCGGCTTCCACTTGCGTGTCGTTGACCTTTCCGATTGCAGATTTGAGCGAATCCATGAACCCCGAGGCACCTGACGTTCCGGCCGACCCGCCTGGGGCCACATCGCGAATCGGAGCGATACCTGATGTCGGACCGTAAATCTGATTCATCATCACCTCCCAATTTCCAGTGCCTTGTTCCACATGGCACGTGTTGCATTGATGGCTTGAACGTTCGCTTCGTACGCACGCGACGCACCGATCATATTCACCATTTCTTCCATGACATTCACATTGGGAAGACGCACAAACCCTTTGGGATTGGCATCCGGATGATGAGGGTCATAGATGAGTTGGCCTGGCTTGGAATCTTCCACCACTCGAGCGACGGAGACCCCTTCGAGCGCATGTGCCGACGGCCCAACGGTGATTTGTCGAAAAGTCCCATGAAATGAGCTTGGAACCGCCGTTGAGCGAAAGACGACATCCCGCCGCTTGTACGGACCGCCAGTCGGTGTTTTCGTTGATTGGGCGTTCGCAAGATTGCTCGCAATGACATTGAGTCGCCGCCGTTGGGCGTCCAAACCGGATACCGATACAGCCATACTGTCGGACATTTCCATGATGAACCTCCTCTATCGACCGTCAACCGCTTGCCGATGTCGACCATCCGAGCGGGCTAGGCGTTATCTCCCTTCTCGTATCACATTCAGCAATCCGTGAAACTTCTTGGCCAGTATCGTGGCCGCTGTGTTGTACTGCATGGCGTTCTCGGACAATTTGGCCATCTCGAGCTCGAGATTGACGGAATTGGCATCGAGCGGGAGATCGCCGGCTGGAACTTCACTGAGTTTTCCCGTCACCGCCTGTACACCCTGCGGCCCATGCATGCCGAAATGCCGAGACTGAGTCGCCGCCAGGACGATGGGCAGCCGGCCCTTGTGGGCCGACTGCAATTGGTCCATAAAGGTCAACTCGGACGCGCGATACCCCGGCGTTTCTTCGTTGGCCAGGTTCGAGGCGATCACACGCTGTCGCGCACCGCGAAGATCCAAACTCCGCTGTAACAGTCGCATGGTTTTGTCAAAGATCATCATGCTCTTCGGCTCCTTTCCATCGGCTGCTCGTTGTCATTGCAACCATAATGCCTGCCTGAGTGCTGAGGCGATGGCCATGAGCGCGGCCTTCTGCAACGCCCATTGGTTTTCGCTCCCCGCGCCTATAACTCTCCGTTTGACCCTTGCCGCCACCGAACAAATTTGCCGGCCGGCAATTCTTGCCGCGCTTATGGTCCTCCGGTAATCGAACAGGGTCGCTCACCTTCTCGATACTCTCGCAGCTTATTTCGTAACGTACGAATACTGATCCCCAACTCTTTCGCCGCATGCGTACGATTTTCCTTCACTCGTGCCAATGTCTTGAAAATTAACTCTCGTTCCATTTCCCACAACGACCCATTGGCCGGTTGTTGCGGATGGGCAGACTGGACCCGCTGTTCTCCGTTCAGTTCAGGCGGACAGTGTTCGGGAAGGATAGGACCAGACCTCGCCAGCAACACCGCCCGTTCCATGACATTCTCTAATTCACGGACATTTCCCTTCCATGCCAACCGTTGCAGATGCGCACACGCGCTATCAGATAATGTCGGTGGCGTGAGACCGTTCCTCGTGGCCGACTGGCTCACAAAATGACGCGCGAGCAATGGAATATCGATCGTGCGTTCACGTAGCGGTGGAACGGTGACAGGAAAGACGTTCAGACGATAGTACAGATCCTCTCGAAAACGTCCTTGCTCGACTTCCCGATAGAGCGCTCGATTGGTCGTCGCGATCACTCGTATATTGACTGACACAGGGTCGCGCCCCCCGATCCGATCGACTTCGCGCTCCTGTAATACGCGCAGTAACTTGGCCTGCAAACTCAGGTTCATTTCACTGATTTCGTCCAGGAGCAATGTGCCCATATGCGCCATCTCAAACTTGCCGATCTTTTTGAGTAACGCCCCAGTGAACGCACCACGCTCGTGGCCAAAGAGCTCACTCTCGAGGAGCCCATCCGGTAATGCCGCACAATTCACCGCGATGAACGGACGATGCGCCCGCGGGCTCCGATTATGGATAAACCTGGCTAACAGCTCTTTTCCGGTGCCGCTCTCTCCTTGAATCAAAACTGTGGCCTGGCTGGACGCTACCCCTTCGATCGTGCTTAAGAGCCTGATCATGCCTGGGTCCTGGCTTAGCAGAGCCCGGTTTTCCGTTGGGTGAGACGGGTGACCCGTGATGGCCCCTACTTCTCGTCCCGACTTGAGATTCACGATGACTCGCTCCAGCAAGTCCATGGAAAACGGTTTCAAGAGATACTCGCTGGCGCCCAACTTCATGGCCTCGACAGCGGTCTCTATGGCCCCATACGCCGTCATCAGAACGATCGTCGCATGAGGAGCGCGCGCCTTGACTTCCTTAATCAATTCGAGCCCATTCAGACGCGGCATCTTAAGATCGGTCAGCACCATCCATGGACGAAAATGGGGAATCCGTTCAATGGCGTCCATTCCATCGACTGCCCCTTGTACGGAATAGCCGAGTCGCTTGACCGTCTCCATCAGTGCCGTTCGCATCGATGGGTCGTCATCGACGATGAGAATGCGCTCGCTCTCGTCACCATGGTCAGAAAGAGGGCTACTCTTCTCGCGGTCATTCATGAGACCACTCCTCCACTAACGCCATAGTGTGCTCACTCGGGTAGGATTGACTCGATTCCAGCTCGTTCCGCGTTGGAGTCTGCACCGCATGGGGATCTCCACCGATTGCTGGATGAGGCAGAATAATGGAGCATGCGGTGCCCTGCCCGACTGTACTGTCGACATCGATCCGTCCCTGGTGCGCGTCGACTATCGAATAGACAATCGCCAGACCAAGGCCGGTCCCCTCATCTTTCGTCGAGAAAAACGGATCGAATATGCGCGACTGATGGGCCGGAGGGATGCCAATGCCGGAGTCCCGGACAGTTAGTCGAACAGCGGGTAGACCAAGTGTCCGCGACGGTTCCTGGCAAAGACTGATCGCCAGAACCCCTCCATTCGGCATCGCCTGCACTGCATTCACGACCAGATTCACGAGCACTTGTTTCAACTGTCCGTCGTGACACCACATCGAATGAATTTCTTGACTGATGTCCACTCGGATTTCCACCGGCACCTTGGTAATCGCATGGGCCGCCAACTTGATCGATTCGTCGATCAACGCTTCGGCCAAGTGCCAGCCACGAGCCAAGTGAACCGGCCGCGTATACAGCAAAAGATTGGTCAGTAAGCGATCCATCGACTGGACGGCTTGCGATATTTGTTGCGCGTAGCGTTTGGCGGACAACTGCTCGCCGAGATCTCGCTGCAGCATGGACGCGAAGAGCTCGACGCTGCCCAATGGATTTCTGATCTCGTGAGCTATCCGACCGATCAGCTCTCCCATGGCCGCCAGTCGTTCCTTGCGCTGCAACTGTTCTTCCAGTTGATAAATACGCGTGATGTCCTGAAACAGAATGAGGTGTCCGGAATCCTCTCCGGAATCGTTGTGAAGTGGAACCTGGCTAATGGAGACGACGGCCTGACCAATGCGTTGAGGCCGATCACACACGCCAAGGCCAGCGCCCGCCAATATTTCAGACGCACGACGGTTCCGCAGTTCGTCATCTGTGACGCCAAGTAGCGCCTCGGCGGCGCGATTGCTGCGAGTGATCAGTTCGCAGTCGTCCATCACCAACACCCCCATAGACAATGACTCAAGAATCCCGTCCAGATGGACACGCATGGCCTCGTTGTCACACAGCTGCCGGCGGAGCGCCTCGTTGCTCTGTGCCAACTCCAGATCCATCTGCTCCACACGTGTCGTCAGCGCACTGTATGATTGCTGCAACGTGTGAGCCGCCTCATCAAAACTTCTGAAGGCGGCTTGCAGCAGCTCCCGTTCTTCCGGATGTTTGGTCATAGCACTCGTCATAGCCCCTCCTGCTTCCTCGAATGACTGACCGCTCGCAAACTTGTTTTAAGGGACGCTGAAAGGCGATTGAGGATTGGATCGTCCGTGACCTCAAGCTCGGCCAGCGCCACGGTGGCGCGATCGTATTGCTTCAAGGCCGTCCAATGGTTGGCTATTTGAAGCCGCGCCCAATCGGCGTGAGACACGTTCGGTTTCTTAGCCAGCACTAATTGGTAGGCTGTAATAGCCCGCTCATGTCGATTCAATCGAGATAACGTATCGGCATAGGAAACAAGTGTATTGGACGCTTGCACCGCGCCAGCCTTGAACGCCTCTTCGTAGGCCAGGGCAGACTCATCCAGCTTATCCAGTTCTCCCAGCGTCTTGGCTAACTCCACATACATAGCTGGTCGTTCAGGATGAACCGGGTGGCGCAACAACCACATCCGGCACAGATGGAGAAGCTCTTGCAGATCCCGCTGTTGCCTCATGGCCTCAATCAAAAGATGCAGCACCTCCACGTTGTATTTACCGATAGGGAACTGAAACCGGTATCGCTCCAGCATTTTTCTGGCGGCCTCAGGATCTCGCTGATCCAGGTAGATCCCTCCAAGGCCGATCAAAGCCGCTTCGAGCAACACCGAATCGTTGTGCGATTTAACAATCTGCTGATACAGCCGCACGGCTTCCGGTGAAAAGCCGAGACGCCGATGGGATTCCGCGATGTTCAGCAACACAGGGGAACGCGCATAATGCTGTTCGGCCATTGCTCCCTGCCTGTGAAATAGACTGACAACTGTCAGATCGTCGTGCGATGCGATCGCCGCTTCGATCCAGGGTGTCAACAGAGCAGACAGGCGCTCTGTGGATTTGATGGCCCATAGGTCGTTCTTATTGGTAGCTCGAAGCGTGATCTCCTTGTAGGTTTGAAGCGCGCGATTCGTGTCGCCTGCGCCTTCATACCCCTTACCAAGGTAGTACAGGGCCTCACTACCCATTGAATTGCTCGCCTCTTGAGTCGCAATCTCTTCCAGCATCGATCGGTAGGAGGCGTCGGTCTGGTCCGGAACCGGCACGTTGTGGATCATGGCGCTGACCGTGAGCCCGAGCGCATTGCTTCCAGCCGGTAACATATTCTCTGCGCGGAGTGCGGCCAGCCGCAGTTTGGCCGTCGCATCCGACGTGCTGTCCGGATAGAGCGAAAGGATCAGCGCGTAGACGAACTCGGCAAGCGGCTGTTTAGCACCAGCTCGTAAACTCTCAGCCACGTGCAGCAGAGCCGTAGGCGCATACTCATGGCGAGGATGGAGATTATAAAAGAGCAGCATGAGTTCTCGCGCGGAAGCCTCATGATGCAGTTTCACTTGCGTGAGGGCATACTGCTGAAGCGACAACGGATCGCCCCTCAGGAGATGCGGCCATCGTCGATAGCTGATATCGTAGATCGGCTGCGCTTCGGAAAATCGCTGCGCTCTGAACAGCGCATGAGCCAATCCCAACGTCGCTCCTTGGAGCAACTGCTCGTCCTCACTTCGCTTTCGCACGTTCGCAAACGCATGCTCGGCGTCGCTCCATTTCCCCATGGCCATGAATGTATAGCCAAGCCCCAACAAAGCTCGATTGCCGTCAAAGGGAAGATTGACGGAATGGGCCATGGCGTTCTCGTAAAACGCCTGTGCCTCTTGGAACGCGCCTTGCTCGAAATATAGATCCGCGACCCGCCATTCTGCTCTCCGAGCGTTTGACGATTGTGGATGGTTCCGAAGGAGTTTTTTGTACTCCTGAATCGCCTCGGATCGGGTTTGCCCCGTGACCTCATCCTGCAACAAGAGCTCAACCAAGAAAGCTTTCGCAGATGGGACGAGTGGACTTTCTGGATGTTCCTTGACGATAGTCCCAAAGAACCGCTGCGCCTCCAGCCATGCGTTCTTCCGGTACGCAGACCGGCCTTCTTGCCAGGCGAGTCCATCAATGCCCGACGATTGGCCTTCCGGACGAGGCCCATCATCAGGCAAGAGTCGTACGAGTCCCTCAATCGGTACTGGGTTCCGTATCGAAGTTGCTCGTTCGGTGACCGCGTCGCTTGAGGGAGTAGGCTGCGAGGGAACCGCCCCAATTGCCATCGAAGAGCACGCCATCGAAGCAGCAATCGAGAAGACGAGTTGGCAATATCGTAAATAGTATCGATACACGGCGATAGGGCATCAGCAAAGCTCATGCCCTGGAGACAGGTCGAAAACTCTCAGGAAATCAGATGAGTTATCGAGGCAACTCGAGAACTTGGACAGATCGCGTCAGGATTGGCATCGGCTAGGTCGATAGGTCGTCAATCTTTTGACTGGAAGAGCGTGGCCAGAGCGGGAGGGTTTCCAATTGAGATCGTGGATCCACCCCCTTACGTTTCAGCTTTTCAACCAACGTCGTCCGGTTCAAGTGGAGCAATTGCGCTGCCCGCGAGGTGACGCCGTTAGCTTTCCGCAGGGCTTCCATGATGAGATGTTTTTCGTACTGTTCAACCTCTCTGGAAAGATTGATGCCGTCCTCACTGAACCGGATAAACTGCTCCTTGAGCTCGGGAGCCGGCGGCCTCCGACAGATTTTCTCAGGTAAATCTCCAACGGAAAGGACGCCGTGCTTCTTCAGCACGACCAATCGCTCGATCATGTTCTCTAACTCCCGAATGTTGCCAGGCCAGTCGTACTCGGTCAACATGTGAAGCACATCGGGAGCAAGGCCTGACACCTGAGTGTGCTTACTCTGATTGAAGCGAGTCAGGAAATGGTCGATAAGGAGCGGAATATCGCTCCGGCGTTCTCGTAGAGGAGGAATCACGATAGGGATTACATTGAGCCGATAGAACAGATCTTTGCGAAATCGCTTTTCTTCAACCAGCGTTTCCAAATCCTGATTCGTCGCGGCAATGATCCGCACATCCACATGAATCGTCCGATTTCCACCGACGCGTTCAAATTCCCGTTCTTGTAACACTCGAAGAATTTTCACTTGTAATGGCAGGCTCATTTCGCCGATTTCATCGAGGAAGATGGTCCCTCCGTTTGCCAGTTCAAAACGTCCCATTCGCGAGTGCGTGGCTCCAGTGAACGCACCTTTTTCGTGCCCGAAGAGTTCCGACTCCAACAGATTTTCAGGGATCGCACCACAGTTCACCGGGACCAACGGACGATCCTTGCGAAGACTATTGAAGTGGAGCATCCGCGCCACCAACTCCTTGCCAGTGCCGCTTTCGCCTTGAATCATGACCGTGCTATCGCTGTCGGCGACTTTGTGGACAAACTCCATCACGTGTTGGATCGGCTCGCTGGCGCCCACCAGATGTTCAAGTCGATATTGATCGCGTACGGCCTTCCGCAAGAGATGGTTTTCTTGCCGAAGCCGAAGGAACTCTGCCGCCTTCCGAACCACCACGGCCACGGTTTCAAGGTCGAACGGCTTGGTAATGAAGTCAAATGCGCCAGACTTCATGGCCCGGACTGCGGTTTCAATCGTACCAAATCCGGTCATCATGATGGGAATGATCTTCGCGTCGAGCTTCGCCAGGCGATCGATGATCTCGAGTCCATCGATATCGGGCAGCTGAAAATCAGTGATCACGATGTGAATCACCGAGTCCTTCACCGCCTGGATTGCTGCCGCACCGTCCTCGGCAGTAGAGACGCTATACTCCTCCTGCCTCAGGACTTCCTGCAGAACATCCCGGACGGCAGGATCGTCATCGACAACGAGCACGTGGGCTTGACTCATACGTGATACCATTTGGAATACGAACTGCGATGCGGGGTTAGAATAATGACCCGTGGTATCTAATGCAAGTTATATCAGTTACTTGGCTGCGATCTAATGGGTGGGAGATTTCTTGACAGATTCTCCGGCCTGTTGGTACTGTGCGCTGCGACGTGAGGACTCGACTCGCAAGCGGGCTGGCGTAGCTCAATCGGCAGAGCAGCGGTTTTGTAAACCGCAGGTTGGAGGTTCGATTCCTCTCGCCAGCTCCACACCTCCCCAAGGAATTTCAGGCAGTTGCACCACCTCTCCGGTCGGGGGATTGTGTGCGTAGGCCCCGTCTGCTACCACTTTGCTACCACTTGCTACCGCCCGCTCTGATTGAGACGGTATTTCGTCGAGACGATCCAGCGCACCAGGGGCTTTCTTCTTCAGCCATCGACCATAGGTGGAGACAGTCAATTCAATCGTGGCGTGGCCAAGTTGTTCCTGTACGTAAACAGGGCTGACGCTATCAGCCAGGAGAATGGAGGCGTACGTATGGCGCAAACAATGGGGGGTGAAATGTGTCGGCAACTTCGCTGCCTTCAACGCATGGGTCATGCCCTTCCGCACATTCGCCGCATCGAGTGGCGTACCCACCTTGCTCACGAATAACCACGAAGGACGATCAGTCCATCCATATTTGAGCGTGTCTTGCTTGCGTGCCCGGATATGAGATCCCAGCATCTCGGTGAGAGAGTTCGAGATATCTACCGAGCGTCCATGGCCAGACTTGGGCGTATCAAGCGCTCCATCTTCTGAAAAAGCACGGGCAATGCGGATCGTCTTGGCCTGAAGATCCACATCGTCGACTTGCAGCGCTAAGGCTTCCCCTAATCTCATACCTGTACCGGCCAGGACAAAGAACAGCGGATAGTAGCGGGGCGTGTCTTTCAAGGCCGTGGCCAGGAACACGTGCCGCTGCTCCTTGGTGAAGGCTTTGATTTCTTCCTGCCTCGTCGCCTTGGATGTGGTTAACTTGAGCGTTCGGCCTAATTTTGCCGCTGGATTGGAGCTGAGAAGACCATCGTCAATCGCAGCATTCAGCATGGTTCTCAACACAGCATGGATATTGCGAACGGTACGCTTCTGAAGTCCCTCGTTGAGCTTGTCAGTGAGTAAGAGCTTAATAGGTCCTCGCTCCAGCTTTTGAACTGCGACCTTCTCAAAGCGCGGGAGGATATGTTGCATGAGAATTTCACTGTATCTCGCCATGGTCCGCGACTTCAGACTATGGCCGATCAATTGTTTCCAGTGCTCGGCATAGTCCTTCAACGTGATGCTGGCGGGAACAGTCGATGTCAAACGTTGCCGGGCTTCAGGTCCGACCTTATCACGGTGCGCATCCGCATCGGTCTTCTTGTCGAAGGTCTTCCAGCGGCGCACTCCCGCTCCATCGCGCCAGTCCACCACATATTTGCCGCGCCGTTTTCGCACACAAGCCATACGTCACCAGTTATTGCGGGACTTCAGTATTCGAATCACAGGTTGCATCGCTTCTCGAAGCGGCAATTCATTGCGTTCCCATCGGGCCACGAGGACAGGATACGATTCGTATCCTGCGAGTTTCAACCGCCATGTTGCGCCATATACGCGTGCAAATCGGACGGTTTCACCCGCACCGATTTTCCCAATCGAATGGCCTTCAGCTCTCCGTGACGGCACAATTCATAGGCGCGATATTGACTGAGCTTCAGTCTCGCGGCAACTTGCCCGATTGTGAGCAGATCCTCGTCGCCCGCGCTGTCTGCTGAGCCCATTAGAGCCCGCTGAACCAGCAACGGCTGAAGCGACGCGAGTCCGATCAACAGTGCCTGCGCAATCTCCGGTGGTAGGATAGCCGCCTTTGCGGGGTCCTGGATCAGTTGATCAAGGCTCGGTGGTGTCATAATCTCGCTTCCCCTTCACCTTAGTAGCGTGACAATGCTGGGCGGTTCAGTGTGATGGCTGTCAGGAAGTCAGCCGACTTCACGGCGTGCCAGTCCAACAGCCAACGGTCGAACTCCTCTCGCTTCACCAGGATCTTCCCTTCGATGCAGTAGTGTGGCACGGTGGAACTTATGAGAGGGTTCAGATTTTTTGACCATACCGAAAAGGTAGGGGGGGCGCCCTTCACGGTCCTGCGACTCCTGACACCGCCCAAGATGTCCTATGAAGCCGCGAAGAAACGAGCGGAGCCGTACGCGAAAATTGTAGAAGAACTCCCAGAAATGCGGCGAGATACCGTGGAGCTGGTGAAGAAAGCGGTGGGAGAGAAGCGAGATGCGTACGTCTTGGTCAATAACCGCAGCGAAGGGAATGCGCCCTTGACGATTCAAGCCCTACGGACTGTACTCCAGGTCGCGGAGTCATAAGGACGTTGAATGCTCCAATCTTGGTTGTGGGAAAAGCGATAATTGGGCAAGGACGGAGGTCCACGACTCTATTGCATCTATGCACCGGCGTGGAGGTCCACACCGATATATTGTCTCAGTCTCCCGCATTCTCCCAACCACTGGGTCTCCGTGACCGGCAGAACAGTATCCATCAGGCGTTGGCCTGAGATCGGCCGGGTTCACAAGACGATGCACATCCTCAAGACGTTGGACGATGAGGAGTATCGCCGCCGGATCGGTCGTGAACTTGAATAAAGGCGAGGCGTCCCATGCGCTCTTTCGATTTCCCTGTTTTGGGGAAGGAAGGACATCTCCGGGCCCGCGAATTCGGCGATCAGCTCCATACCTTCAGTTGCTTATCCGTGCTCCATCATGCGGTGGTCGCGTGGAGCACGTTGCACATCGGGCGAGTGGTTGAGGAACTCCGTGCCGAAGGATATGTGCTTGACGAGGCGACGCTCGCGCTCACGACCCCGCTGTTCCACGAGCCCATTAACCGTATGAACGCTACCATTTTGACGTGGACCGCATGCGCCACACGCTCGATCCCATGACCCAGGAATCTTCATGTGGTTTTTCGGTTAGATGTGGCTCATAGGTAATTCCCTCCAGCATGTTCCAAGCCTTGTGATAGGCTTGAATGACATGCCGATGAATTTAATCTGTTCTTCTATAACTTTATATTTATCCGCCAAATAGATTGGGATAACTCTGCGCATTGATCCATGTAGGTGGTTCTAGGTCGAGTCGGACACAGAGAGGAGCCAAAAACAATGTCTGACCAGGCACTCACAGATGAAACTCTCAAGGACCGTGCTATCAGGCAAGCTGTTACAGGTAATGTAACCGGGGCGAGACAGACCATCGAAAGGATGGTTGATAGGAGATATCTGAGAGACGTCTGGGGGGCGATTCTGTGCATCCAAAAGGATCGCGGGGATGTAGAGGGGGTCAAGGAAACGATCGCCTCATGCCCTGATAAATCGTTATTAGCTTGTCACGAATATCATGACCTTCCTCTCGCCTTTGCCAGGGCAGGTAATGTTGCTGGGGCAATCGAGATAGCAAAAGCGATGGGGTCTTCGGGAACATTACCCCTATTAATGATTCCAGTATTTCTGATGAACAAAGGGGATTTTGTTGGGGCAAGGGGAGCGGTGTCTCATATTGATGATGAAGCATGTAGAATCATGATTATGAACTTCGTGGATCAATGCCAACGGAAGGGCACCAGCCCAGAGGAGTCCGAGCGCGGTAACGTGGCTCAGAAGCAATTTCCGAGCAGGTCGTGCGAGGAAAGGAAAGGGACTCAAGCATGTTGTCCATGATCAAGGAAGATTTGGATCCAGGTAAGGTGTTACTGATCCACGACTTCCTGTCAGGCGAAGCGTGCGCAGCGCTGATCCAGCGTAGCGAAGGTCTCCTCTATGAGCCGGGAACTGTCGCCGGTGAGATCATCGAACATGTCCGAAACAACGAACGTCTCTTGGTCGATGACGTGGCGCTAGCCTCAGAGCTGTTCCGGCGAGCCGAACCATTCTTGCCTGCTATACAAGGTCATACACTTGTGGGGTTCAATGAACGGTGGCGCTTTTACCGTTATGGTCCTGGGCAGACATTCAACCCTCATCGCGATGGGGCCTATACGAGGATGAACAGCTACGAGCAAAGTCAGGTGACGTTTATGATCTATCTCAACGATGGGATGACGGGTGGAGAAACACGATTCTTCGCGGACATGGAGCACGTAGTTCAGCACCGTCCCTACCTTAGCGTACAACCGAGGGAAGGGATGGCACTCGTATTCTTACATTCCATCTGGCACGAGGGGGCTATGGTTCATAGTGGGCACAAATATGTGCTGCGCACCGATGTCATGTTTAAGTCGGATCTATAGCTAGGATCAGACTTTCAGGCGTGGGACTGTTCACCAACGCCACCCCCAATTTCCCGCTTCATCCCCCTCTCCTAGGCATCTTTTCTGGCATGATCAGGGACTACGGCTTGCTGAACTAACGTTCCGAGAGGCCTTTCAACAGGCCCACCGGAAAACCGTCGCACAGGTGTCGGCCTCAACATGAAACTCGATGCGAGGAAAGAGTATGGTCGGGTGATGAGATCGAATATTCGGTTATCTCGGCATGACCCCCATCTCTGCACATATGGGAAAAACACAAGTGCTTTCCGCGCTCAATAGTAGTAGCAGGCAAAAGAACATTTTTGACCTTCAGAGATGCGGCGAGACACCGCGGAGCTGGTGAAGAAAGCGGTGAGAGAGAAGCGAAAGGCGTACGCCTTGATCAATAACTGCAGCGAAGGGAATGCACCCTTGACGATTCAAGCCCTCCGGAATGCGCTGCAGACTGCAGAGACGTGAGCGTTGCCTGTTTCCATCTTGTCCTGTCCCGAAAAGAGAAATTGGCCCTCCCACGCGTCCGGCCGGTCCTCACCCACGTACGATGAAGGACCACGGCCTGACAGCCTAGTCTCAGGGGATGCGGGGCGAAACGAACACCACGATATGGCTGACAGCGTGACCCACACCCATGCCAGTCTTGTTGACTGTTCGAAGGTCACGCCGCCGGGTTTTTGAGAGTTTCCTACTGGATCCCTTGGACATCATGGCGTGACTCTTCCACACTCTTAACTCCCGGGATGAGCCTAAGCCGCGAAATTTGTGACCGAGTAATTGAGCCAGTAACGATACCCGTTATCTTCATTAACCGAGAATGCCCAAGACCACCCTGTTCCAATTCGAGCATGATGTGCTCCGGGTCTCGAGCTTCTGATAACGTTATAGTTACCTTCACGGGTTCATCGGCGACAGGCATACTCTTCCCTCATCTTATGCAGGATCTTCATTTAGAGCCATTCGGTTCCGCTACGTGTACATCCAAGCTAGCCGGACGTTATAGATTTTTCCCTGGTTAGGGTGCTTGTACCAAGCCCGCACCCACGTCCTGCGAAGACAATCTCAATCTCTTCGCTGTTCTGGTGAGCGCATTCCAGAGATCAGATCCGCGTAATCGCTGTGCTTCGGCATACAGCGCAGCAACTCCTGCTACATGCGGTGTTGCCATGCTCGTGCCGTTTTCAACTTTGTACTGCCGAGATAATGGCCAACTACTATATACTGCTACTCCAGGCCCCGCTATATCGACCTGCCCGCCATCCGAAGCCAGCCCCCCACACGAGAAGTACGCAATATTATTTGTTCTATCAAGGGCCGCTACTGCCATAATTGAAGGGCAATTGGCTGGATGACCAACCGGTTCGACACGTTCAGGTCGCTGGCTTTCATTACCTGCTGCTGCTACGATGAGAGTTCCAGCCGCCAATGCCCGCCGTGCAGCTTGCTCATAGGCCTGCGAATAAGAATCACCCACATTTGCAGGAGCTCCCAGTGACATGGAAATTATCTGGCACCTGTTTGATAGAGCCCACTCTATACCGGCCAAAATACCCGAATCGTCGCCACTTCCCCCATTGCTCAAGACTTTTCCTGCGTAAATCTCTGCTTCGTAAGCCACGCCATACCGAGGGCCGGCATGTGGTTTCTTAGCCCCACATGATGTTCCAATGGTGTGAGTACCGTGACCGTTGCCGTCATCGGCTGTCTCTCCGCTAATAAATGATTCCGCGTGAATCTGACGACCTGCAAAATCAGGGTGGTCCAAATCCAGTCCCGTGTCCAACACGGCCATCTTAATTCCTCGTCCACCGTAGGAAGATTTGAAGACCTGCGTCGCATACAAACCCCACGTTTCCCGTCGTGTGTCTATGGCCGCACCACGTCTTTCAGCAACGCCGTGCTCGTCCGAAGCCAAGAAACTATTGGCCAGATGATTGACGGCATCGCGATACCCCTGCAAATATTCTGGTCCCACACGCCGTTCTGCTTCATACGCTGGATTCAATATCGGAGGGTAATTCGTTGCATACACGATTCGTTCTGCTTCTATCGACAGTACCGGATCGGCACTCTCTACGCCGACTAACTGGATCTGGTCAGGTTGTCCAGATACCACCGCTATGCCTAGTTTTGGAAACACAACGTCACCCTTAGTGAGGGCTGTCACATCCATTCCTTCCCTACTAAATCCTAGAGCTGTCACGTGTAGTCCTGCCGATCGAGAAAGTAACTTAATGCCTGCCTCTGTGGCACCGTCCTTAAAGGTAATCACATACCTTCCAGTTAAGCCTTGGGGGATGCCCCCTCGGCCTTCTGATCCACCCTGTAGTTTTGAATTAGGCCCAGCGCTGGATTTAACCTTAGAATTTCTTATCACTGTAGCCTCCGTAGCAACATCTAATATTCTTGGCTATCGAAAAGAGCGCCCTTCTTGTCATGCTTTTCTACCCTCTGCGCAATGGGCACCGCTAATCTGCCGGGGTGATTAGAGGCCGACGGTCTCCCACTCGGGGGAGCCCGTCGTTGCCCCAGATGTGGTGAGCCAACCTGCTATGAAGACTTGGCGTCCCCACCAATACCATAAATATCCGTAATCAGTTCAACAATTGGTTTGGCTACTTCAACGCCACGACGAACAATGTCCTCCAATTGGTCCGGCGCCCAGAAGTGCGCAACCGTGATGGCTGTGGTGCGTGCAGCCAAGTCCGCAGACAGCTCTGCACTCCAATAGTCCGTCCGGTCACTTCGTCCGATCCACGTGCCATCAACTCCAAATCGCTCAGTGTGGCTCATCCCAATGGCAATGCCATCAGCGTCCGAATAGATCATATTGACGCCGCCGTGAAACCCTCCAAACATCGTAATCGTGTAAGTTCGAGTGGTGGCATCGACCTGACCGCCATCTGGAGTCTTTCTTAGCGCTCCATTGGTCGTCATGTAATGACCATTACCAAGAAACGAATGTAAGTACAGACCAATAGTCTCATCTGACATCGCTTCAACGTCAGCTGCCAGAGGGACCCTCTCAAGTACAGAATCTGGGATCACTTGTACTGCTGAGCGATTATATTTACCTTTCCGGAATGCGTGGGGGGTTCGGATTAGATGTCGTTGACCTTCTTGAACGACATACAGCCTTGGCTTAGGATCGCTTTTAGATTTGTTCGCCAAGGCACCATCGCCCTGGACCAAGATGCCATCTTTAAGTTTCATGATCGAAATCCTCCATAAAATTACATGTACTACGGTTTTAGAACTTAACCGGCCTTCCTGCGTCTGACCTGGAACTAATAGCTGACATATGGGATTCGCATGAGTCTACGCTTTGAATCCAGTACTTCTTATTTCAAGTTCTGCATCTACAATTTCCCGCTACATTGATGAATGCTGACGAAACGAGCACAGACCTACTCGAATCCGAATGCATTAATCCACCGTTAGGATTCTTATAGGATTGAAAAAGAATTGAATAAATGGATCATCGTTCCCAGAAAACAACCCGCTATTTGTATCCCCTTGGATTCTAGCTCGGTTAACCAGCCCTCCTCGTCGACCTACAACAACGTTTTCACTAGTGTCTTTGTCTGTAAAAGAAATGTCGTCAGACAGCATCGATTCCCAGCTCGCGTCTGCACCGAGTCGGATGCTTTTGATCTCTTTTTTAACATCGATGAGTTCCTCAGTATCGGCGCCATCAAATAGAGTGCCTCCTCCACCTGTCTCTAAAAACCTAGCGGTATAAGTTGCATAAATCTTCGAGCCTACTGGGAATATATCCACCGTGGCGTAAACCTCAGGGCCATTTCCCCCAAACTCCCTGTCTTTTGAAATGTGGGCTGGGTAAAACTGCTGTGTAGGTTTAAGTGGATAGAGTTTCTCCATAAAGCACCTCCGTTATTATGGTTGCGTTTGAGAGGTCACAGGTGCTGCAACCTTGGCGCCTGTGTCCGTAAAATCCTGGTAACCGAGGTTAAAGATGTGTATGTAGCCATCACCGTTCACAAATCTCTCCATACACTCCTTCATATCGCTCGACAGATTTCTCCAACAGCCGGAACAACGCCTTTGCATAGAGAGGGCTTGTGACAATTCTGGTGTGCATCTGCCGCTCCTCCGACGAGGAGTAGGCTTGTCCAAAGTCCAGAATGAACTCAGCGGCGTTGTGGCCGATCTCAAAGTAGTTCGCATATCGTGCCGCTGCTCCCTCGTTGCCTGGTCGATCTAGAAACCCTGCATCCATAAATCCTCATCCCATTCCACGAACCGTTGATTCAGGACTAGGTTGCGCTCTCACGGCAGTGCATAAAGCAGAATGCGTGCCCAACTTCTTGAAACGTGTTCTGGCGACGAAACCGCCTGAAAGAACAGCGCTTTCGTTGCCAGCTACATGCTGAGTGAGAAATAGAGGTGAGAACGCGATGTGACAGGAGAAAGTGACAGATCCAGTGGTTCAAAGAATGAGAGTGTAGGTGTATCGTTCGTGAAATGACGGAAATGCTGGCTATACGGGAACTCGTGACTGTCATTCACTGCTGTCACGATGAGTGTCACAGCACTGTCACATACATAGGTCAATGTGACAGCGCTCATGTTGGTTTTTCAGATCTTTCAGCATTCATAAATGCTTTGCGCGAGAAGTCCTTCGAAACCTCAGCCCTGATATATACCGCCCGTCATTTTTCGACATGGCGTACGATGGGTGCAGGGAACCACAGGCTTATGTGAACGAGCGGAACAGTGTCTGCACGGATATTCATGAGAGTGATGAAGAATGAGGGGTGATCATGCTACTGCCGTGGCCAGACGATCAAGGGAGCGAGCGCCCAGGGCTGGCGCATTGTTCTAAGCGAGCCTTTGGGAGATCTGGGAGTGTCTTGTGGCGACCTGTGGCACCGGTTGTTCCATTGTCGCTGATGCGTCCAGCATCCATCCAATAGATGGTTGACACCTGCTCGCACCTACCGCCGCTCTCTGCTGCTGCTTGTGATTCGGTCATTTTCTTCTCAAGAAGGGCTCGCCGCAGTATGCTGGTGGCAGGCAAGGAGGTGCTCTGTGAATGATCTTCGTCACTTGTTCAGCCACGCTCGAAGTTCCAAATCTCTGATGATGTGTCTCCTGCTGATCACCCTTGGACAGTGGACGGAACTCAGCACCGCGGCGACAGCCGCCACTTCTCACGTATCTGACTCAGGTGATGTGTTTCAGAGACTGGCCGACTTGGAATTGTCCTCGAATCGTCTCATCACGACGATGTCCGAGGTTGATGCGGCTGAGTTTATTCAACTCCTCGAACAAAAACCAGACTTCGCAGGCCCGGTAACCTCGTCTGAAAAGGAGAGCCTACGACAATCGTTTGTGCGCTCCCTCCAAATCATGCTGAATGATGAGAGCACGGCCAAACTCATGAAGGCGCAACTCGTACGATTGTATGCAGCCTCGTTGACTTCTACCGAAGCGCAGACACTCACGGCAGACTATGACCATGTGGGCACCCATGCCTCACCCGTCCTCCAAGCACTCCGGCATAAATTTATCGCGGACCACTTACGAGATGCCGTGCAAACCCATTGGCGTTCATTCAGAGTCCCAAACCCAGGTATGAGCCCCACGCTCCTACCTGGTGATCATTTCTCAATCAAGAAAACGACCTATCAGCAGGCGGAGCCGAAACGAGGCGATATCATCGCCTTCCGCTATCCAAAAGATGAAACGAAGATCTTCATTCAACGAGTGGTCGGCCTGCCCCAAGATCGCATCGAAGTTCGTGACAAACAGCTTTACGTGAACGGCGAACGATGCATAGAATCGTACATTCAACACATTGATCCCAATGTCATCACCCTGCCTCAAGTTCCTCGCGACAATCTTGCCCCTGTGGTCGTTCCCCCCAACACGTATTTTGTCATGGGTGATAACCGGGATAGCAGTCTGGATAGCCGTTTCTGGGGATCGGTGAGCAAAGAGCTGGTGCTAGGAAAAGCGATGTTCATCTATTGGTCGATAGATCCCGGCACAAAAGTTCCGCGCTGGGACCGCCTTAATCGGCTGGTGCAATAGTCCCGTCTTCCTCTCTCTGAGACAATTGGATCTATTCATGGAACCGAGGCACAAAGGCATGAATGAAGCATCGGACTCAGATGACTTGCATCCCAATCCCCTTGACCTTTTCAGCCATCGCCTTGCCATCACCTGTAGCGAGAATGACGAACGTTTCGCCTGGATACCGGACTTGAGACGTCAGTATACGCATGAGGTCCTGCTGCTCTGATGGGCCCGTAAACCCCTCAAGTTCTACCGCCAGCACATAGCAGGGTTCCGTCGGGACGGCTGTCGCTTTCTCGCAGATCCAAGCATGGTGGACCTGCTCGACCTTGCGGAGCTGATCTTGGAGATCAGCGGGTTGCTTCGGAGGAACACGAGTGGCAGTGAGGGTGTCAGAGGCTGAAAGCGTCGCCCGTTCTCGATAAGTGGCAACCTGGGTGTCGTAGTGCCCCTCTGCGCGTCGGGTCCACTCTTCTGCTAACGATTTGTCGCCTATCCGCATCGCGTAAGACCCAACAAACTGACAGGCTGCACCGACCAACCGAAACTCTTCAGCCGCGCGGGTGAGGTACTGAAGGCCTGCCCTGTCTTGTTTGCTAAGAAGCAGCCGTCCGATTGCGAGATCGGCGGCGCGATCCTCTGGGTAGTCCGCGTGATATTGTCGATAGGCCGGCAACGGATCATACGTGGGATCAAGGTGCTCCTTCATCGCAATCACATTCCAGCGTTCATCCTGTGACAGGCTCGACTGGTCTTTGTGCTCCAATTCCGTCAACGTCGCCTTCAGCGTCTGGGCCTGCGAGAAACGTTGTTCCCACATGTCTTCATGGGTCTGAACCCACTGATGATCGAATTCCGTCAGAAGCGAGGGGAGGATCGGCGCCAGCCACGCTTCAGCGGCCAGAGGCTGTGACGTACTGGCGAGTTCTGCTCCGATGTGCAATGCGTTCAATCGGTCAGCTACGGACGGGTGAGTATCGGCGTAGTTGGTTTCCCGTTTCAGAGACTGGGTGACGAGCGCTCGAGCATCAGATTGATCGATCCGGCGTTGTGCCGCATAGCTCGCATAGTCTGACCAGGGTGTACGTGGCACCTGTGGCTCGCGGTCGGCCCGCTTAAAAAAAGGCTCCCAGTACCGTTCGGCATCAAACAGAGGCACGGTTGAAGTTGCCAGCAGGGCAGACCCGACCGCCTGTGGAGAGGTCAGGGATGCCGCAGCGGCGTCGGCCTCATATTCGTTTGCTCGAGCCAGGGCAAAGCTCGCGGCACTGAAGTAGGGCGCATACCAATAGAAGAAGCGAGCCAGGAGCCCGCTTGCCCAGGAATCCGCCTGCTGAAACGCTGCCACGATCCGAAACCAGGACAAGCGAACACGATAGATCCAGGCTCCGAACCGACTATGGTTGCCGGAGAGATGACCGATCTCATGGGCGAGCACGGCACGAACCTGCTCCGGTGACAGCATCAAAAGTAGTGGAAGGCCCACCACCAAGTAGTTGCGGTGCCATCCAAAGATTCCCAGACGAGGGATTTGGGCAATACTCACATTGGCATCATTCACGATGAGGACGCGATGAATCCGTGGGGCCTTCATGCGACGACACAAGTCAGCAAGTTGCTCAAAGAGGAGAGGACAGTCGTGTTTGGTCACGCGGCGTCCTGTGGGAGCATCAATCCGCACCCATAACGCACGCATGAGAATGAATCCAATGGCCGGCACGGCAAGGAGCAATTTGGCTTTCACCAACAAGACCCACAGATACCCCGAGAGCACCGCCCAGACACAGAGTGCGCCGATCAGAAGCAACACCGCCAACGTTCCAAAAATTACGACATACCCCAGCCCAGCCAGCAGGGCGATCTTCGCCCGATACCAAGGAAGACTCGCGGCCATCGCCCGTTCAGCCTCACGGGCAAGCGCCTCGAAGTGCTCTCGTTGGGCCGTGGTCGAAAGTCGCTGTACGGCAGTGCTCATATCAGATCTCCACAAAAAGGTTGGACGTCTGTGACATCGCTCCCGCACAAGGGCGTGCGATCCCGTATTGCGCGATCTTGCGGTACACCGTCATCCTGGCCCAGTCGAGTTGCTCCGCGGTCTTGCTGATATTCCAATGGGTCGCGGCAAGTGCCGACACGAGCCGCTCTCGTTCTTGGAACGGCTTGCTCTGAACCCGTGAGAATGTCGTTTGATAGTGCGCGGGAAGGTCCTTGAACCCGATCAGGGAAGACCGGATGGTGAGTAGGGTCGATTCCATCAGATTCTTGAGTTCTCGCACATTGCCCGGCCAGGCATACTCCATCAGGCAATCGTGCACCTCTGGCTCCAAGCCAACTACCTGTCTCCCCATCTGGGCGTTTAACATACCGAGAAAGTAAGCAATCAACCCAGGAATATCTTCTTTTCGTTCACGAAGTGGAGGCAGGTGCACCCTGGCGATATTGAGCCGATAGAACAAGTCGCTGCGGAATTTCCCCTGTCCCACCAGTTCCTCGAGGTGCTGATTCGTTGCCGCCACGACGCGCACATCGATTGGGAGTGATCGCGCAGAGCCAATGCGTTGGATCTCTCGACTTTCTAGCACGCGAAGCATCTTGGATTGCGCGGTCAGCGGCATCTCGCCAATCTCGTCGAGAAACAGGGTGCCGCCGCTCGCCTCGGCAAACAGCCCGGCACGTTTCATACTGGCCCCTGTAAACACCCCTTTCTCATACCCGAACACCTCGCTTTCGAACAGCGTTTCCGGAATTGCAGCGCAGTTCACACAGACAAAGGGGTGTGTGGCACGAGGACTCCGTTCATGCACCATCGCCGCCGCCAGTTCCTTCCCAGTTCCGGTCTCTCCGGTGATCAGCACATGGGAATTAAATCCGGCCACTTCGGTGAGATACTCGCGGACCGTGGTCATCTTTTGGCTAGATCCGACCATGGTCAACCTCCAACCGACCATCCTCGTTGTGACAACCGCTCGGAGTTCGTCTCATACTACACAAGGGACATACACCCTTGTTTGAGGACAAATTGGGGGACAAATTCAAATTATTATGGGTTAGAAATACTAAGCCACGAGGCTCTGGCCCAGGCGGAGGTGTCTGCGGCAGGCCCGCTGCTCTGGTTAGGAATGATCTCGAAACGAGGCTACGGTCAATCCTTTGAAAGGTCTCCCTGGCGGGGGAGCTTCCAAGCACACTTTTCGTCGGTACCTATCTTTTTTGAATCGACACGTGTATTGGTCTCGACGGGCGAAGCGTGACCGAGGCCTTAGGAATCAACGGTACATCGCGGTCCATCAACGTGATTCGGTATTTCCTCATTATGCTTGCCACGATGGTGACGGCTTCAACGTCAGCCAGTTTAGCGCCGACACAGTACCGTGGCCCCGCCCCGAAAGGAATATATGCAAATTTATGATCGTCCATGCGGGTTGCAAATCGGTTAGGCTCAAACCCTTCTACATTATCCCAATAGTTTGGATTTCGATGAATGAGATACGGCGAGATTAATACATTCATTCCTGGTACAAGCTTCACTCCTGACACAACATCGGCATTGATTGCCTCGCGATGTAACAGCCACGATGGCGGATACAAGCGCAGCCCCTCCTCGACGCACGCACGAGTATATTTTAGCTTGTCGATTTCAGCCAGGCCGGGCATCGCGTCACCCAATACTGATGCCACCTCCTCGGCAATGTATTCTTGATGCTCCTGATGTTTCCCCAGCAAGTAAAACAGCCAAGACAGTGAGGTTGCAGTGGTCACATGTCCTGCTAACAATAGCGTCATACTCTGATCGCGGAGCTGCTCCACCGTCATTGCACGACCGTCTTCATCCCGCGCGTCCATTAGGTGAGATAAAATATCGTTTTTCGAGTCGCTGCTGTGCTTATGGGATTCTATCTCTCGAAGGATGAGAGCGGATACCGCGTTCCTTATGCGGACCGATTGTCGATTGGTCGCGGTAGGCACCCACAGCGGCAGCGATAGCAACGAAAACTCCCGTTTTTGAGCTAACTCAAGGCCCTCGGCAATCGTTTGTCCGATGTGGTCGGCTTCACGCATCAGATCAACGCCTAGTACTATTTTGCCTATTATGGATGTTGTGAGTCGTGTGAGCTCTGAGGTTATTTCAATCCCGCCATTGAGGCCCTGCTGTTCAAGCCGAGGCAAGAAATCATGGATGGTTTTACAAATGATGCCCAACAGATCGTCAAGCCTTGCGCCTACGAACAATGGTTGAATGAATCTACGCTGATACTTCCAGTAATTCCCTTCGGTCGTCAGCAGCCCCTCCCCCAAGAATACCTTGAGGCGTCTACTCACGGTTCCTTTTCTGTAGTTGGCATGATTGTCGACGAGGACGTGTCGAATCGCATGTTCACTATTCAACAGGTACACGAGTTTAGGAAGGTAGAGGGGAACGATCTCGCCACCTAACGCCGCTTCCGCGAGGAAGGCGACAGGGTTCTTCTTAAAACTACCGAGATGCCCTATGAGGAATTGCCGTTGCAAGATACGTGGTCAGACTCTGGTCGGGGTCTCAGGCTTCCGCCCAAATATTGGAGGCCACATAAAGCCTGTCTGTAACATATATGCGCGGTAGGCAGCCGAAAGGGGGCTATTGAGAAATTCCGCTTCCTCACGAGAAGCTGCCTTCCAATAGAGGAAACACATGGCGAAGACAGTGCCCCAAAGCCACTGCTGCTGAGTCGCAATGACACCCGCCACCCACGCACACGTATACGACGTATAGAACGGATGACGGATATGCTTATACGGACCGTGCGTGACAATGTGATCGGGAACGAGCTCGGTAAAGCAATGGAATAATGGGATCCGTTTATTGGTCACTAATGCAGACCAGAACAAGAGTAGCGAGATCAGGTATAAGAGACTGGCAGCCATGAGCCATTCATGAACTACATGGTTTACCGTCAAGAGCGCAACCACGTGACAGACGGCGCAGGCCCCACTCACGAGCCTTAGGATAATGGCCCAGTCCGACATTCGAGAAGAAACCAGAAAGAAGCCTCCATACATCGCCCATGCAAAACTGCCAAAACACAATACAAACAACACGAGCGTGATGACATACATTGAATACCTCTCAGTGCCGTAGCCCGCGCAGTATTGTTACTGCATTAGGTTGCCCCGTCTCAGAGATCGCCCTGTTTGTGCCGAAACACGCTTGCGCCGAATTGCTGTTTGAATCGTCCTATCATTAAGAGTCTATCTCCTTGAGACTCATCGATTCCCAACAGGTCGAAGATCCTGAATTGCTTCGACGCACAAAACTGCTGAATCGCAGAACGCTCAAACGGAGAATACCGAGTACTGATGGCATATCTCTTCAGGACAAACGGGTGGTCATGATCGACACCTAGGGCATGTTTAGCCTTGAGCGCACGAGCGTATCGAATGCTCGTCGGAGAGAAGCTGCCGTCCAGCCTCGGTTCAAGATGGTGGTACATTGAAGCGCCGTAATAGGTCACCGGCGTCGCGGTTGTGGCCCATGCCAGAATCGTTTTCCCATGCTCCTTCTCCCATCGGATCGCCTCCTCACATGCATAGGACCAGAGCTTGAACACCATGCCTTTCTTTTGAAGCGTAAGGGAAGCTGCGCACAGTCCGGCGTACAGGGTAGGGACATATTCTTCCCCCGGCACGAAGAGTTCCTCATAGGCAAACAGAGCAAATGCCGCGATCGACCCGTGCGTATCACGGTGTACGTAGGCGACGTTACAATGTCGCAATTCCCGTTCTAAAACGGCAGTAGGATCAAGATAGTATGGCCGTACAATATCGAGCAACGCATGCTGCAATTCAGAGCATTGAGATAAGCTGGTACGGCGGATAATTTCTACGGTCATCGTCATGACTCACTGTGATGGTCAGGAAAACCCATATCGCTTTCATACTGTTTGATCTTCGCGAAGATCGACCTCACATGATGCTCGTTGGCACTAACCACTGTCGTCACCCCTGCACCGGAATCCTTCCAGTCACGAAGCAGTCTGACATGTCCGATCCCGAGATTTCTGAGCGAGTGCGCGATGACCTGCTTCGAATATTTTGCCCGACTGTACAGCTTCCTCCGAATCAACGCCGCCTTAAAATAGGCATAATCGTCAATAAGTTCCATGGCCGGCATTTCAAAACAGTTAATCACGTGCTGAAGAGCCTCTAATGACTCTTCCGGGAAGTAATAGAGATAGAGTCTGGCTCCCTCCAAAAAGAAACGGTAGTGCGCAGCTTCATCGACCGCGACCGCCATGGCAGCTTTGTACAAGACCGGGTCACCATCCCCGGTACCATACGTGGAGGATTTGAATAGTCCTGCCATATCTAAGTAGGTAAGTTGCGTCGCTCGCTCTTGAAAGACGGCGTAAAACAACATTTCGATTGGGCCATCCCACGGGGGAGACCATCGCTGTTGCCTCAAGGCCATACTATAGTCTTCGATCTCGCACAAGGACATCGCAGTCGATGATCGAAGCGCGTTCCTCCATACGTCTGCATGTCTGGCCTCTTCTACGCCCCACTGAAGCTGGTACTGCGATCTGCCGTAGTTCGGCCGGAAGAGGTCGGCGAGGCAGCCCGTGTAGTCAGGAACGAATTGCTCCACCGCGAAGAAGCCCCGGAGAATGCATTGCACCTCAGGGGAGAGGTCTTTACGAATCGATTTCCAGTCGAAATCGGAGTCGGCATTCCATCTTCGGCTATCGGCCCGTCTGACATACAAGCGGTATAAACCCTGAAACGCTCGGTAGACGGCACGCTCCCTGGGCGTCTTTCCTGTTGGAACTTGACCACCTAGAGGTTTTTCCGGGAGCGCCTCCTTATGCGTGATCAGCATGCCACGCTCCGGAGTTTCTTAAAATGTCTTGGACCGACAGGAACCTGGCATCGCGGCATGGCACCGTTCCCCCATTCACAACAGCCATGGATAGGTCTCCGACAGGTGGACGGGAACCATAGTCCATCGATGGGGGACAAATAGGGGGACAAATTCGATCTGCTGGGGATGATGAAAACGATTACGGCGCGAGGGGCCGGCCAAGGCGAAGGATGTCGTCCGACGGTCCCCCATCCTTCCACTGCTGGTAGGCTCTCAGGCAAGCTTGGTAGTGACGCTGAGCGTCAGCCCTCCGGCCTTCTTAGGCCAGGAGGAGGGGGATCAATCGGTTATAGAGCGGTTCGGCAAGGGGATCGACGGCAAGCGCCTGTTCAAGGTTTACTTCCCAACACCACCCAATCCTATTCAAAGAGGACGAAACATATTTCGGCAAGAAGCAGCGGCCACTCACAGGAGTGGCCGCCGTGGGGCACCCCTACGGTCCGAATGAGTTGTGGAGCTGTGGGCCCTCGACAGCAACGTCTTTCTTATCGCGCGGCACACTCACCTTCACCATGCCGTTACAGCCAGAGCCGTGCTCGTCGGTGGCAGTAAAGCGCACGACGTAGACCCGGCCATTGCCCGTGCCGGCCCGCTCGGCCCGCAACAAGATCTGGTTCCCGGATATGGCGGCATCTGGACCGGTATCGCCATCGCCCACGCCGTTCACTGGTTCATCTTGTATGACCCCCGTGAAGGTGATGGTCACGGCCTGATCGTTCGGATCGGTAATGCCCATGATACCAACCGGCACCATCGTATGATTGGGTGGCCAAAGACTTTCTACACTGGGATGGGCCAACGCACAGACCGGGGGATCGTTCGTATCCTGGATATGCACGATCACAGTATCGGCCGCGCTCAGTGCCTGACCGTCGGAGACGACTAGTTGGAAGATCAAGTTGACTCCGCCCACCCCTACGGCGGGAGCCGTAAACGTCGGACTCACAGTGGTGGCTCCGGTTAAGGAAACCGAGGGACCGCCGGTTTGGGTCCACATAAAGTGGAGGGTGTCGAGATCCGGATCGGTACTCAACGACCCATTCAAGGTCACACCGGTCTGCTCATTCACCGTCTGATCGGATCCGGCGTCAGCCGTCGGAATTTGGTTCAGGTTGGAGATGTGAATCGAGACGGACTTTGAGCCAGTGAGGACATGGGGATCCGTCACGGTCAGGTTGAAGACGAGCGTTGCCCCGGCCGGTCCTACGTTAGGCGCCACAAAGCTCGATATCACGGTATGGGCGTCACTGAGCGCCACAGCCGGCCCTCCGGTCTGCGTCCAGTGATAGGTCAGTGTTTCAAGGTCTGGATCAAAGCTGCCACTTCCGTCCAGGATGACCGGACTGCCTTCCTGCACCGTCTGATCTGGTCCCGCATCGGAGACCGGCGGTTGATTGACATTGTTCACACGGACGTTCACAGAATCGGGATTGCTGCAGTTCGTCGAACTGGTCCCTTCGCACACGATCAATTGAAACGTCAGCACCTCCCCGGCCGTTGATACATGAGGGGCGGTGAACTTCGGGTTCGCCGACCCGAAATCGACCAAGGAGACAGGCGTACCGCCGACTTGTGTCCACTGGTAAGTGGGGTTCGTCACCCCGCTGCCGGAGCCATCCAGCGTCACCTCCGTGCCTTCGGGCACAGATTGATCCGAGCCGGCCTGGGCCGTTCGTTGGTCCATGAGCTTGGTAATAAAGGCATCACCCGATCCTGCGTACACTCCTTGGCTCGCCGCCAGCACGGGAAAATTCGAGGATCCCGTCTGCCCCGTGACGTAAGCGGCTCCGGCACCATCCACCGCAATGCCAGATCCACTGTCGAAACCGCTGCCACCCAGGTAAGTGCTGTAGACCTGTGCCCCTGTGGCACCGAGCTTGGTCACAAAGGCATCGGTCGCGCCTACCGCGCCTGCGAACACCCCTTGACTCGCCGCCAGCACAGGAAAATTCGAGGATGCTGTCCGTCCCGTGACGTAGGCCGCCCCGGCACTATCTACCGCGATGCCGCGACCTTCATCAGTTTTACTGCCGCCCAGGTAGGTGCTGTAGACCCGCGCCCCTGAGGCATCGAGCTTGGTGACAAAGCCATCTTCATTTCCTCCGACCACCCCTTGACTCGCCGACAGCACGGGGAAATTCAGCGACGAGGTCCACCCCGTGACATAGGCCGCTCCGTTACCATCCACCGCAATGCCTTGTCCAACGTCGGAACTGCTGCCGCCCAAGTAGGTGCTGTAGACCCGCGCCCCTGTGGCATTGAATTTGGTGATGAAGGCATCAACAAATCCAGCCGAGGCTCCCTGGCTCGCTGACAGCACGGGGAAATTCAGCGAGAAGGTCTGCCCCGTGACGTAGACCGCTCCGGCACCATCCACCGCAATGCCGCGACCCCCATCATTATCGCTGCCACCCAGGTAAGTGCTGTAGACCCGCGCCCCTGTGGCATCGAGCTTGGTGACAAAGGCATCAAAAAATCCAGCAAATGCTCCTTGACTCGCCGACAGCACCGGAAAGTTCGAGGATGCTGTCTGCCCCGTGACGTAGGCCGCCCCGGTACCATCCACCGCGATGCCAAACCCAACGTCAGAACCGCTGCCACCCAGGTAGGTGCTGTAGACCCGCGCCCCTGTGGCATCGAACTTGGTGACAAAGGCATCAGTAATTCCGCCAAATGTCCCCTGGCTGGCAGACAGCAGTGGAAAATTCACAGAGATTGCGTCCCCCGTGACGTAGGCTGCTCCGGCACCATCCACCGCAATGCCACGGCCAATGTCTTGGGCGCTGCCACCCAGGTAGGAGCTGTAAACGATGACCGGATCGATCACGACCGGTTTGCTACGATCATAGGCCGCGAGTTGAATACCGACAGTCCGTGTCGGGGAAGACTGGAAGACCATCGATGAGCCATCCGATGGTGCGGCGACGACATAGGTCCCCGCCACCAGGGTCTTGCGTCCGTCCTGCTCGAGCTGATAGACGATCGGCTTCTGAAGGCGCGCGTCGCCCAGCGCCGTGGCCAGGAGCAGATCGCCGCTCTCGACCACCGTGATGTCAGAGGTTCCCTCGAAGGTCAGCTTGATTTTGTTCGGATCAGCGCCCGCTGCCACAATGAAGTCGTATTCCAGTTTGCCTTGGTTCCCGTAGTACGCCAAGTCAATGCCGGGATAAACCTCTTGATACTGCACTTTGGCATAGGTGGGGATCTTGGTGCGCCACTTCGCCCGGTTGTCGCCGATAAAATAGTTCACAATACCGGGTAATTGCTGCATGCCGCTGACGGTTGGCGAGGGATTCGCTCCTTCGAGTTTCATCCGCACAACCGAGTGTTTGATCGGCACCGATTCCGTATTCAGAAGGGAACCGACTGCAGTCCGATCACCAACTTGGGTGTTTGCGTCATGTTGGGATGGGGCAAAGGTCAATGACATGAGGAACTCTGGGCCCCGATCATTAATCGGAACGTTCGCTTCCGATTGTGACAAGACCATCACCGATTCAGTCGGCGTCAGAAAGAGGGTATAGCCCTTCCCTCTCGCGAGGAACTTGACCTCTTCATCTACTTGACCATGATTGGCTTCAAACTGGATCGGCATCCCGAACATCGTGGCCGTCACAGTCGCCCTTGTGGGCGCCGGAGCAATCGGGACAGTAACAGATGCCACGGTGGTTCCTACCCAGGCGCTCACTAATGCGGCACACAGCAGCACAGACCCGACCCTTTTCACGATCGTCATGGTTTTCCCTCCTCCGTCGGATACCGATCCTGACTCCTAGCGGCATGGCCAATACCATGGGGAAAGGGGACAGATAGGGGGACAAATTCAACAGACGCCCATGCAGTGGGCGGGAGTCTTTGTCTCGATAAACGCGAGTAAGAGGAAGACCTGCGCGGATGGGTATTAACGCGATTGCAGCATTCGAACAATTTCCTGGAATTCCGAGGAAGGAGTACCATCCGACCAGCGCGCCAACTCCGACCGGTACCGGCTGTAATAGGCGAGAGCATCGGCTCGGCGTCCATGCGCCACCAGGAGCGGAATGAGCCGCTGATACAACGGCTTGGTCACAGGGTCAATCTTGATGGCCTGTTCCAAAGACTGAATTGCTTCCTGTACTTGTTCTGCAGCAACCGCCTGGTCACAGTTCCGGCTCACGAAGCGAACAAATCTGGTTCGTTCTTGCTCTCGCCTGGATTCCGCCCACGCTGGAACGGCATCGTCCCCTAAGAAGGGCCCGGTGTAGAAGGATACCGCCCGCCCGTCTTGGTGTGTAGCCTGCCTTTCAAACGCCAGCACATCAACCCAGCAGAGATCAGGATTGAGCGAGATTTTTCCATCTTCCCAGCGAATGACCTCGTCCACAGAAAGCACCTTGCGCAGGCGGGCGATCGATTTCTTGAAGTTTTCATGGCCCGTGTCACCATCGACCTCCGGCCACAGCGCATCGATCAGTCGTGAGACCGGCACTTCACGACCGCCGAATGTGATGATGGCGGCCAGCAATTCTAAGAGACGATGGGGCGCCTTCCGATGATTCTCCAACGGCTTGCCATCCACCTCTACCACAAATTTCCCGAAGGTCCGAATCTTGACTCGCCAGGGCCAATTCTCCGGCACAGAACTATCGGTTGGTGGCTTCAGCTGCCATTTGCGAATGAACTCCAGCACGTACGGCACCTCGATGCCCAGCTCCAACGCCTTGGCGAATAACCGTGACGCCTCTTGGGGAATCCAGCCTGCAAAGCTGATCTGTTGGTTCTTCTTTCCTTCATCCAGCAGCCGTCGAATCCACAGCCTGCCACGTTCTTCATCGCCGTCCTGGAACGCCCATTGTGCCCGTAAGAAAAACACACCGAAAAGAAAAAACCATGGGATGGTTTGTGCAATAGCTTCGACTTCCCCTAGTCTTGCTTCGGCCTCGCTTCGTTGGCCCTTCACCGCCAAGACTTGTGCCTCTAGAAGACTAAATAACCCACCATGAAACACTGGAGCCCCTTCGCTCTCTGTAATGTCCCGCCCTTGCCAACATTTCTGCCAGACTTGGTCGATCTGTCCATCGATGAGATCCGCCCACCCTCCAAAGATTAAGACATGGAGACGACAAGCACAAAACGTTGCAAATGGCTCCATGAGGCGTAAATAGTCACGAGCTATGTCTGTATTACCAAAGAGCAGTTCATTGAAGACAGCTTGTGAATAGAGCAGCCAGTTCCATATCACCAAGCCTTCCCGTTCAGCCAGGTCAAGCGCCCTTTGTACCGCATTCCGGCAGCGATCCACATCACCCGACCACCAAGCCAGTAGGGATTCTGTGAAGGCCATCATGACACGCATGGAGGCTGAAGCCTCAGGCCCCCAGGCTTGTTGTTGCTGAGCAAACACTCTCCGTGCTGTGTCTCCTTCACCCAACTGCATATAAAAGATGGTGGTGTTGACCATCTCCGACGCCCGCATGGAGACGGGCAAGGCATGGGAGAGCTCCACCGACCGATTCAACCAGGCGCGTGCCTCAGGGCGATCCGTGTACATCTGCATGTAGGCTCCGGCCATCGCTTGCGCGACCACGGCCTCGATTTCTATAGAGGGATACGCAGTTCCTTCTGGATGACACTCTTCGAAGAAGCGCACGAGCTCATGAATGTGCTTCATCCCAGTCCAGGCCACCAGAATCGCTTGCACCGCCCCCGCCCAAGCGAGCAACATGCCCGCTGGCTCTCCATGCTGCTGAAAACGCCTCATCGCTGATTCATACAACGCTGAGGCCTCCTGCGGGGACACAAGAAGACGGCTATTGGCCAGCCAGAAGTCCATCCAAGGGTCAACTGTTCGTTGTGCCTCCGGTAGCTGGCGAATCCATGCGTCCAAGGTCTGCATCCGCCCTTGCTGTGCCACGATCGGCGCCTGGGCTCGAACAAGGGCACGATAATCCTCCCACGCCTGGGCCTGCTGCAGGAGATGGAGCGCATCCTCTTCAAGACGGGCATCCGCCAACAATGCCGCGGCCTTGCGGCGCAGGTTTCCTAGGACTTGCGCATTCATCGTCTGCTCTGCCCGTCGCAGAAGGAATTCTCGAAAGAGCGGATGGAAGCGGTATCACCCGAGACGATCTTCACGCCGCTCAATGAAATAGCGCGACTGATGGAATTGCTCCAAGATGTGTCCCGCTTCGGGACGATCCGTCAATGCGATGGCCATGTCCGGTGTAAAGTCCGGCATCAGGCTCATCGTCATCAACACCTGTTGCGTCTCGACAGGCAGCCGATACAGCACTTCGCCCGCCAAATACTCAAAGACGGCCAGCGGATTCACCGGTGCACTCACATGGCTCAGTGCCGCTCTTCCAACATCTCGTTCCAAGAGCAAGATAAATCCGGCCATCCACCCTCGGGCTGATTCCCACAGCTGATCGATGGACGTGAGTGGCACAGACGATTTCCGGCGTCTGTCTTGTAGCCCATAGACCTGGCGAGCCTCAGCCAATGTGAGCTCCAGTTCCTCAGACTGGATGGTCTGCAGTTGCTGTTCTGCGGCCAGACGCATGTAGCTCGATGGGTAGGGATCTCGACTTAGAATGACGACGCGGACATGCGGCGGAAACCGCTGAAGCCCCACAGGCAACAATTGATGCAGAGACGACTCAGGCGGCACCTCATGATAGTTATCAAACACGACGAGTGTTGGCCCCTGACAACGTGCCCCCAGTGCTTCAAAGAACCGCTGTGTAAAGACCGGCAGTCCGGCAAAATATTCTGGCGTGAAATGCGGGAGCTGTTTGCGGAACCTCGGTGCCGTGACCTGTACGGCTAATCCCAGGTAATGGAAAAACGCGGCCGGGTCGGCATCGCCCGCATCGAGCCGATACCACAAGAGGGACTTGCGGGACTGTGGCGCGTACGAGGCCAGAAGCGTCGTCTTCCCCGCCCCCGGTGGTGCGGCAATCCAGGTCAGCGGGGCCTTGATTGTACGATCCAGGCGACGAAATAGCCTTCTGCGTTCTACCACCCTCGGCATCGAAGGCGGTGTCAGCTTCGCTAAAATTTGCTTCGGTTTAGCCATTGGACCTCGTGGGGTCTGGATGCGAATGCATCATTCAGGATCGAGCGATGGTGTCGGCTCCAGAGTCTGCTTCTCTGGTGCGGGCAATAGAAGACCCCGTGTCTCCTGATTGACTCATTCCTTTGTTCTGACCTTCGCGCTGTTTCACAAGACTGATATAGGTCGCGTGCATCCGTTCCCGGCGTGATACAGCCCAGGCCGGAATCTCCGCGTCCCCCAAGAAGGGTCCAGTGTAGAGGACCATCGCTCGACGGTCCTGTTGTTTGGCTTGCCGTTCGAACACGAGTGCATCGACCCAGCAGAGGTCCGGATTGAGCAAGATTTTCCCATCTTCCCAGCGAATGACTTCCTCCACTGCGAGCAATTTGCGCAGACGAGCGATCGACTTCTTGAAATTTTCGTGGCCTGTGTCGCCATCTACCTCCGGCCAGAGCGCATCGATCAATCGTGACACCGGCACGTCCTGGCCGCCGAATGTGATGATAGCGGCCAAGAGTTCCAGAAGCCGATGGGGCGCCTTGCGCTGTTTCTCCAGCGGTTTGCTGTCTACTTCGACCATCAATTTCCCGAATGTCCGAATCTTGACCCGCCAAGGCCAGTTCTCCGGCATAGGGCCATCAGCGGGCGGCTTGAGCTGCCATTTCCGAATCGCCTCCAATACGTAAGGTACTTCAATGTCCAGTTCCAGCGCCTTGGCAAATAACCGTGAGGCCTCCTGGGGAACCCAGCCAATAAAGAGAATTTGCTGGTTCTTCTTCCTTTGTTCTTCTAGTAGCCGCCGGAGCCACACCGTTCCACTTATCTCATCACCATCCCGGAACGCCCATTGCGCACGTAAAAAGCAGATCCCAAAAGTATGAAACCCCGGTAACACTTGTGCGATCGCCTCTACCTTCCTCAGCAATCGATCTGCCTCTGCAGGCTGCTCCTGTGCCATCGTGACTTGCGTTTCCAGGAGATGAAGCATTCCGGTGTGCCACAATATAAAGCCCTCCGTCTCAAGAATGACCCGCGCTTGCCGGCACTTGTTGCGCGCCTCATCAGTATTTCCGTCAAGGAGATCTGCCCACCCTGCAAGCATTAAGAGAATAAAGAAATTACCGCCCCCCTTCGCAAATGGTTGCATCAGGGTGAGCTGGACCCGAGCCTGTTGTGTATTTCCGAAGAGCAGTTCGTTGTAGACAGCTTGGGCATAGAGCAGTCCATTCCACACCAGCAGTCCTTGTTCTTCTGCAAGGGCTAAGCCTTTCTCCACCGCATTTCGGCAGTGGTCCACCTGACCCCTGTTCCAGAACAACATCGACTCAACAATCGCCATCGTGACCCGCATGGACACCGACGTCTCGTTCGCCCCCACCTTCCGTTGGTGATCAAACAGCGTTTGCGCCTTATCCCCGTCAGCCAACCAGATATAGTAGATCGTGGTCATCACCATCTCCGAGGCCCGCATCGACATCGGCAATGCATACGAGAGCTCCACGGAACGATCCAACCATTCCCGCGCTTGAGGCCGGTCCGTGTACATATGCATGTAGGCTCCCGCCATGGCCTGTGCGACAACGGCCTCGATTTCCACTGACGGGTAGGCGGTCCCTTCGGGATGCATCTCTTCGAACAGACGCACTAACTCATGAATGTGCTTCATGCCGGCCCAGGCCACGAGAATCGACTGCACGGCACCAGCCCAGGCCAGGAGCATGCCCGCTCGCTCGCCCTGCTGCTGAAACCGCGTCATCGCCGATTCATACAAGGCTGAGGCTTCCTGTGGGGCAACAAGGAGACGGCTATTGGCTAGCCAGAAGTCCATCCAGGGATCGGCGTTGCGCTCTGCATCCGGAAGTTGCCGAATCCAGGATTCTAGGGTATGTATCCGGCCCTGCTGCGCTAGCAGCGGGGCCTGTGCCTGAACAAGCGCTCGGTAGTCATCCCACACCTGGGCCTGCTGAAGCAGGGCGATCGCGTGTTCGGCTTGTTGCGCCTCCACCAACAGCGCCGCAGCCTTACGGCGCAACTCATGCATCACCGTGTGATCCCATAGCTGTTCAGCCCGTCGCAATAAGAACTCCTGAAAGAGCGGATGAAAGCGATACCAGCCGATCCGGTCTTCACGCCGCTCCACGAAATAACGCGCTTGGTGTAACTGTTCGAGGATGTCGGCCGTCTGCGGCACGGACGACAACTCTTGGGCCATCTGCGGCGTAAAGTCGGACAGGATACTCACCGCCAAGAGGAGGGTCTGGCTGTCCTGTCTGAACCGCTCCAGGACCTCTCCGGAGAGATAATCAAAAATGGCTTGTGAACTTTGATGGGGCGCGAGACTCACAACGGTCTTCTCTCGTTCGTTGTGCTGCCACAGGAGAATAAATCCGGCCATCCAGCCTTTCGTCTGTTCCCACACCTGGTCCACGTTGCTACGCGTATCTTCCTTGGGCCTGGCGGTGCGTCTCAGCCGCGAGAGCTGATGGGCTTCTTCGCGCGTCAGTTCCAACGCGGCGGCCTGGATGGTCTCGAGCTGTTGCTCTGCCTGGAGTCGAGCATAACTGGCCGGGGGACGTTCACGACTTAGCACCATCACCCGTATCTGGTTGGGCAGCTGTTGAATGCCGACCGGCAACAACTGGTGGATTAGGGAATCCAGCGGCACTTCATGATAATTGTCGAAGACGATCGTCGTCGGACGGGCAAAACGGCAACCGAGTTGTTCAAAGAACCGCTGCGTAAAGGTGGGCAAGCCGGCCATGTACTCGGGCGTGAGATGCGGCAAACGGGTTCGAAAGCGCGGGGCTGCGGCCCGTACCGCCAGACCGAGATAGTGAAACAGCGTGGAGGGGTCGGCATCGCCGGCATCCAAGCGATACCAGAGGATCGTGCGCGAGCGGGTCTGCAGATAGGACGCGAGCAGCGTCGTTTTCCCCGCGCCCGGCGGCGCCGCCAACCACGTGAGCGGCGCCTTTGTGGCACAGTCCAGCTCGCGAAACAACCGCGCGCGATGCAGAACGACCGGCAGGCGCGGCGGCGTGAGCTTCGCCAATCGAGGATGTGCTTGCGTCGACTTCTGTCTCGCCATGAAGCCCAACCTTCTCCCTCTGTACGGCCTGCGCATCTTGCCATGAGGGTGCTGGGAAGACAACCCGCAGGCTCTTGAATTCTCGCGATGGCTTTAGTACATTCCTCCGACTCTTACACCAAATCCCACTAAGCATAAGAACCCCCACAATCCCAGATGGATCACCAACACGACCGTTTACGGCTATCTCTGTTCTCGACCTGTCTCTGCATTGGAAGCCTCACCCTTCTCCTATTGGTCTGTTTCCAAACACAAGCGGTCCTGGCCGAGGGATTCCGCAATCCCTACCAAGATGCCGCGGCCATTGCGCAAGGCAACGCCTTTGTCGCGCAGGCGGACAATGCCTCCGCCATCTTCTACAACCCAGCGGGGATGACACAACTCCACGGCATCCATTTTGATGTCGGGGTGCAATTGATGAACATCAACACTACTTTCACTAGTCCTGCCGGTACCACGGTCACCAATACCAGCCCGGCGGTTGGACTTCCACCACCTGGGCAGTTTTTCATCACCGCGAACCTGAAAGACTTGGGGGTGTCGGCCATGGGCAACCTGAGTATCGGACTGGGTGTGCTCAATCTATACGGTTTCGCGGCCAAATATCCCATCAGTGGCCCCTTTGCCACCTCGATGACCTTTGCCCAACTTCCGTTGATTGCGATCAAGCCGACGGTTGCCTACAAAGTGACGGAGTCCTTGTCCGTCGGGCTTGGCGCGGATATTCTCACGTTTACGGGTCTTCTCGGGGAAGGGCATGCGGAACGACGGTTTCAGGCACCACCAGGCGTTGGATTTCCGGCAGGGACCGAACTGGAACTGAATGGGAAAGGCACCACGGCGGGGCTCAATGTCAGCTTTCTCTATGCCCCATGGCGTAACGAAGCAGGCAAACCGCGACTTACCCTCGCGGGCATCTGGCGCAGCCAAGCTGTCCTGCCGCTGAATGGTGTCTTGCTGGCCAATGGCACCCACGTTGCTCAGGCCTCCACCTCGTTGCGATTGCCGGAAGTCTGGACAGGTGGCATTGCATACTGGCCGGTGCGCAATCGAGAGCGGGAATGGAAAATAGAAGTGGATGTTGATTATCTCCGGTGGCAGGCCATTCGCGATGCTTCAGTCCATCTCTCCAACGGTGGTGTCTTCCCGGGTCCACAACAATGGCGGAACGCGATCACCCTCAACGTTGGTACCGAGTTTAAATGGTTGGGGCTCAGGGATAACCGTGGGTGGGATGTGGCCTTCCGCACCGGCTATAGTCGCTCACACCACGCCGTGAAAGATCTCAGCTTCGATCCTGCCTTTCCCGAATCAGATATTCATGTGGCATCGGTGGGTCTGGGCTTTGTGTGCCATTCCAACGGTAAATTGTTGGGACTCTTTGCTTGTGGGGGCGATGCGGGGCGATTCTTGGCAACATCTTCAATCGGATTGGATATCTTTTATCAAGGCATTGTTTTTGACACCCGTACGGTAACCGGTAATCTCAATCCCACTGTCGACGGCACCTATGAGACAATAGTGCACACCGGAGGGGCGACCTTTCGGCTCAGTTTCTAAGCACGCCAATCCTCCAACCAAGATCCTATACAAGTACCGGGAGAGTCCGGCCACAGAAACTCCTTTGAAGTCGCCACCCAGCCCCCTCCGCAAACACTGTCCTTCCACCACACTCACAATCGTGAAAGTCCAAACTTTCGTCCACATCTTCTGAGGATAACTTTGTGAGCAAGTCGAGTGATGCGCAAGCGTCGCCGCGGAGTATCAGCTGTTCAGCATGTTGCCTCTTTTTTAGGCGTCTACTGTGTCACAAGCAGACCACCACTCGTGGTGGATCATGGATTATATCGAACGTGTAGGGAGGCGTCCTCTCCTCAGAAGGATAATCGACGGGAAATGCGACAGGACTTTTGCGGTCGCCTCACACCGGCCAGCCTTGATCGGCAAAACTATAGAGGCGATTGTCGTCACCGAGAATGAGATGGTCGAGCAGCCTGATGCCCAGTAAGTCTCCAGCCTCCCGCAACCGTGTGGTGAGCGTCCGATCCTCCGGGCTCGGCGTGGGATCTCCGGAGGGATGATTGTGGGCTGCAATGATCGCCGCAGCGTTGAGGAGGAGGGCAGGCTTGAACACTTCGCGGACATGGACAATGCTGAGCGTAAGGGAGCCGATCGAGACGATGTTCACGCCGATGCTGACGTTCTTGGCATCGAGACAACAGACCAGGAACTGCTCGCGATCGAGACCAGCAAAGCATGGGCGCAGCGCCGCAGCTGCCGCAGCGGAATCGCGAAGAACGCCGTATGGAGCGGTGTGACCGCCCTCAGAGACAAGCGTGACTCGGTAGCGTGGAATGAACTGTGGAACGGGAAGTCGGTTGACGGATTGTTTGGCCATGGTGGCACCTCCTTCATGTTGAACAAACTGGCGCTTTCGCAGAAACCGAAGCGCCAGGCAGGACAACGGAGGTGACAGGTCGAGGACTGCCGAAGAAGCACGGGCGGATGAGCACTCAGCGGCGACCGTGACAGCTCTGTGCTGGCAAGGACGCTGCGTCAGGCGATCCGTGCGCGGCAGGCCACCAACCTTCTATGGCGGAACAACTCAAACCAACCGACGATGACAGATGACCTCGCCTGTTTCAGAGCGATGGCAAATGAACGGAGTACCGCAAGTGGCAGAGCGAAGTGATCAGAAGAAAAGATCAGTGATGTGGAACCAAGCATAAATCGAGTGATGGGAAGTAGTGCGGGGATTGCTGCCTGAGCACGAGAAGCGCTGAGCGGCTTATGGCACCGTCACGTTCCCATGCGGATCGCAACCTTCTCTTCAGACAGCAAGGGTGCTGCCTCGCACGTTGCGATTAACTATTCTTTGGTCTGCAGAACCTTGATGCGCATTGTCCGCTGCCTCATTCATCCTCATAAGAACTTGCGAGCTGACCGTTCGATGGCGAATAACGCTCTCTGCCTTCACGGTAGACGCACGCCCCTTCGTTTCCGCTGGCACAATTCACTCACGTGATCGCCGCTGCTACGTACTTCCAACAGGCTTGCATCAAAAACTGAACCTCACTACATGTCACCCCGTTTGGCGATGAGTGCGAGCAGAAGACGCTGCAAACTCGCCACAGAAGCCACTTCACAGAAAGGAAGGAAAGATGGAGGACGTGATGACGGGTGCGGATGTGAGGAAAGAACGTGTGTCAGGGACAGGGACCTTGGGATGGGTGGGCCGAGGGAATGGGCGTCTGATCGCTGCCGCCTCTTGGCTACTCGGGGTGGCGGTCCTGTTGGAATCGGACCCGGCCTGGGCCCAGATCACCAAGGTGAATACGGTGATGCAAAACGTACAAACGGTCCTGACGAGTGTGGCGGTGACACTCTTTACCGTCGCCATCATGTGGGCGGGGTTCAAGATGGCCTTTTAGCCATGCCCAATGGTCCGACGTGAGTAACGTCGTGATCGGCGGCATCTTGGTGGGCGGCGCGGCGGGCATCGCGGCCTGGTTGATCAACTAACATGGACGGCTTTCGCGACCCCATCTTCACCGGTTGCACGAGGCCCGCGATGTTGGGCGGCGTACCGATCGTGCCGCTGATTCTGATCGGTGGCCTGACGCTGTTGGTGTCGGTCTGGCTGTACTACCTCGTGAGTGGCTACGTCTCTCTTGGGATTATCCTGATCGCGATTCCCCTCGTGCTCTGGATGCGTCAGACGACGAAGACGGACGATCAGCGCTTGCGCCAAGTGATGATGCGGGCGCGGATGCGACTCCGGCATGGACCGAGTCGCGCGACATGGGGCGCCATTTCCTATGGCCCCCTGTCTTGGAAGACACGACGTTCATAGTGAAAGAGCTGAGGTGCTTAGTGTTCTCGATGCAGCAGGCTGAACAGAGACAAAGGATGAGAACCAGAGCCGCTCTGACAAAAGCCGCATCCGCGCAGATTCCCGCGAGTGACTATATCCCGCTGGGCACGGCGATCACGCCCACCGTCATCACCTTGACCGGTGGCGAGTACCTGGCCTGCTGGAAACTGGACGGGATCACGTTCGAAACAGCGGACCGTTCCGAAGTCCTGCTGCGCAAAGAAGCGCTGCACCAGTTTCTCCGATCGTTGGGCGGCGGGTCCTTCGCCCTCTGGTCACACAAGATTCGGCGCGTCGTCACCGAGCGCTTGCACGGTACCTCGCCCAATCCGTTCTGCCAAACCTTGAGCGATCGCTACTATCAGTCCTTCACCCAGCACCGCCAAATGGCGACGGAGTTGTACCTGTCCCTGCTCTACCGACCGTTTCCGTCCAAAGTGGCGAGCTTCTTCACTCGCATGTCCACGCGCACCTTGGTCCAACGACGAGAGCACGAGGCCGGACAGCTGACCATTCTGGAAGACATGGGCAAACAGCTCGAAGCCAGTTTGAGTCGCTATGGACCCACACGTCTGGGTACTTCTACGAAACAGGACTTCGTCTACTCCGACCAGCTGGCCTTTCTGAGCTACCTCATCAACGGCGTTTGGGAGGAGATCCCGCTGCGGCGGGCGCCGCTGGCCTCATACCTCCCCTCCTCTCGCCTGCACTTCGGCGACCGGACGGGCATGCTGGAAATCTGGCACCCGCGCGAGAAGAAATTCGCCGGGTTCCTCGACATGCAGGAATACCCGCCGTTCTCCGAGCCGGGCATGAATAACGGTCTCCTCTATAGCGACGCCGAGTACATCGAGACCCAGAGCTTTTCGTGCCTCAACAAACGCGCGGCTCTCAAATCCCTCGCCACCCAGAAAGGGCATTTGATCGCCTCGGAAGACGCGGCGACGCGTGAGATCGAACAGATGGACCAGGCCGCGGACGATCTGCAGAGTGGGCTCATCGACCTGGGCCAGTACCACTACAGTCTGGCCATCTTCGGCCACACGATGGAATCGGTCAGCACCGCCCTCGCCGAGGCGAGGGCCGTCTTTCAAGATGGACCGGGGTTCAAGATGGCGCGTGTCGACGTGATTCCCGAATGTGCCTGGTTCGCGCAGATCCCGGGCAACTGGAGTCTACGGCCGCGCGAAGCCGTCATCACCAGCCGGAACTTTGTCTGCCTCAGTCCCTTTCACAACTTTGCGCGCGGCAAACGAGCGGGCAATCCCTGGGGCGAAGCCCTGGCCCTGTTCAAGACGCCGAGCGGACAACCCTACTATTTCAATTTTCATGTATCCCCGGAGGACCGGGATTCGCGCGACGAGAAGTACCCCGGCAACACCTTTATCTGCGGCAGCACCGGCGTGGGCAAGACTGCACTCGAATTATCTCTCCTGGCCTTCGCCACCAAGTATCAAGGCCTTCGCTGTGTGGTCTTCGACAAGGATCGCGGCGCGGAGATCGGCATCCGGGCCATGGGCGGGACGTATCAGTCACTGAAACGCGGCATGCCGACCGGCTTTAATCCCTTGCAGCTCGAACCGAATCCCAACAACTGGCAATTCGGCGAACAGCTCGTGGCTCAGCTCGTGAAACTGCCTGGTGATGAGACTCCACGGCTCACCGCGAAAGAGCAGAGCGAGATCAGCCATGCCGTGCGGACGGTGATGAGTGAATCGGTCTCACCGGACCTGCGTTCTTTGTCCCTCCTCCGCCAGAACCTGCCGGCTACCGGCGACCAGAGTGTAAGGGCGAGGTTGAAGCGGTGGACCCGTGGTCACGCGCTGGGCTGGGCGTTCGATAACCCAACAGATACCCACGAGATCAGCGACGCACGATTATTCGGCTACGACTATACGGACTTTCTGGATGATCCCGAAGTGCGCACCCCGATCATGACCTATCTGCTCCATCTGACTGAACGGCTGATCACGGGCGAGCCCTTCATCTATGTCATGGAGGAATTCTGGAAACCGCTCCAAGACCCGCTGTTCGCGGACTTCGCCTTCAACAAACAAAAGACCATCCGCAAGCAATCCGGCCTCGGCGTCTTTGTGACGCAATCGCCCTCCGACGTGCTGCGGCACCCGATCGGCAAAACGATGGTCGAACAGAGCGTGACGCAGATCTTCTTGCCCAATCCTCGCGCCGACCATGACGACTATGTGCAGGGATTCAAAGTTACGGAGGCGGAGTTTCACATCATCAAGAATCTGGGGGAAGCGAGCCGCCTGTTTCTCGTGAAGCAGGGCCACAGTTCGGCGATCGTGCAATTCGACCTGGGGGGCATGACGGATCTGTTGAATGTGCTCTCCGGCACGACGGACAACGTGGCGTTGCTGGATCAGATCCGAGCGGACGTGGGTGACGATCCCACAGACTGGCTGCCCCTGTTCCATGCACGCATCGCGGCACGGAAACGTCTCCGGCAGGAGAACGGAAGAGGAGCGTAGAGCAACCCTATGGGCATGGCAACCTACATCGAACAGTCGGTCAACAACGCGTTGGACCACTATGTCGTGACCTCCAGTGATGCCGTTATCGGAGTGCTCACGCCGGTTGCCGTGACGGCCATGACGCTCTATGTCATGTGGACCGGCTTCCAAGTCATGCGCGGCGACGTGCAGGAACCGATCACCGCCCTCGTCTGGCGCTGGTTTCGCGTGGCGCTCATCACCGGGCTGACATTGAACGGGCCACAATATCGGAGTCTTGTGAAGGAAGGGTTGGACGGGATTCAAGAGGCCTTTGCTTCAGCCTTCGGTGGAGTCCTCTCGATGGGAGGCACCATCGACCAGATGGCGGACCCCTTCACGACGTTGATGGAAACGCTGTTCACCGAAGCGAGTTCTGGATTGGTCCCGCAATTCTCACTGTTCATTGCAGGCGCAATCTGCGCCACAGCCTCCATTGTGATGGCCTTTGTCGCCATGGGCCTCTTTCTCGTGGCGAAAGTGAGTCTCGCCCTGCTGCTCGCAGTCGGACCCGCCTTCATCTTCTGCGCGATGTTTCCCGTGACGCAGCGGTACGCTGAGAATTGGCTGTCCAGCGCGCTGGTCGCCGTCTTCACCAATGTCCTCATCATGGCGGTCATCACGTTTCTCGCGAGCCTCCTTCGGAACGCCTGTCTGCATGTGCTGAGTGCCTATTCAACCACCTCGATCCTGGCAGATGTCGTCGGCCTGCTGTTTCTCTCCATCACCGCTGCCTATGTCTTGCTCCATGTCGCGTCGCTGGGGGCGAGTTTGGCCGGAGGCCTTTCGTTGGGGAACCCCGGCGGAGATGCCACCAGGAGTGGAATGTTGCTCCTGCACAGCGTCACGTCCGGTCTGAGTCGGTTTGTCCCATTGGCCCTGGCCTCCACCGGCGGATCCCTGAGTGGACCACGAACCGGGGCGGCCCGTGCCCTGGTGAGCGCGCTGCCTGCCGGGAATCCCCAGCCAGGGAGCGACCTCTATCAACGGACCTCAATGGAGAGGTTACGCAATAGCGTCTCGCGAAAGGAGTAAAGCATGTCACACATAAAACGCGCGTTGATCGCGATGGCAATCATCGTGATGACCGTCGTGAGTCCAATGTCGAAACTCCTAGCCGGAGGCATTCCCGTCATCGACACGGCCAATCTCGTGCAATCCATCGTGCAGGCTCTGGCCTGGATCCAACAATTCCAACAGATGCAGCAGCAGATCCTCCAAGCAGAGCAACAAATCAATGCGATCGTGGGCTCACGTAACATGGGCAGTCTCATGAACAACCTGACACTCGCCGGGGTCGTCCCCTCCGACGTCAATGCCGTCTACCACGCCATTCGGTCCGGCGGGGTCCAGGGCATGACCGCAGCGGCCCAGATCATCCGTCACAATCGCATGATCTACAACTGCGAGGGCAAAACCGGCGATGCCTTGCGGATCTGTCAAAACATGTTGAACCAGACACCGCAAAGTCAGGCCTACTACGCGAACACCTATCAGATGCTACTCGGCCGGATGCAGCAGATTCGGGCCTTGACTACCCGCATCAATCAGACCGAGGACGAAAAAGGGATTCTGGAACTCAATGGCCGGATCGCCGCGGAGCAGGCTCAGGTGAGCAACGACACGAATCGGATTCTGACGATGAAATCGATGATCGAGGCGGAAGAAAAAGCGGCGCAACAGGAACAGCAGGAACGGGTCCTCAAGATGTTGGCCCCCGGTACCGCTCGGACATTCAACCACATGGCTCCCTGGACGCCGTAGTTTTGCGCATCAGACAGAGGACAGGAACATGGAACCGATGACGGAGAAGCAGACGGATCCCTCACTCGTAAGCGCGGGCGAAGAACCGCAATTCTACGATCAAGGCCGGGACTGGGATACCGATTGGCGGCTGCGATTGGAGGCGTCGGAACGAAAGGCCTGGTGGGTTGCGGGCATCGCCTGCGGGCTGGCCCTGATCTTAGGAATAGGACTCGCCTGTCTGGCTCCGTTCAAGACCACCGTGCCCTACGTCTTCGCCATCGATCGGGCCACCGGCAACGTGGAGCTCGTCAGCGCGGCGGATGATCGGACCGTGCTGGGGTATCAGGAATTGCTCGATAAACATTGGACGCAAAAATACGTGATCGCGCGGGAGTCCTACTCGTACCGGCTACTCCAAGCCGACTACGACCAGGTCTTGGCGATGAGTACCGACGAGATCGGGCGCGACTACGCGAGCCTCTTTGACGGAGTGCATGCCCGCGATAAGCAGTTGGGGACCGGCATCGAATGGCGCGTGAACGTCTTGAGCGTCACGGTCCACAGCGATGCGATCGGACCGAAGGCCACGGTGCGGTTCGAGAAGCAGGTGAAGCGGACTGACGCGCACAGCCTTGAACCACCACAGTATTTCATCGCGACGGTTTCCTACGAGTACCGCCACACGATGAAGGGGCAGGAAAAGGACCTGATTCAGAACCCGCTCGGCTACAAAGTGACGGGCTATCGGGTGGATGCGGAAATCGGCACGATCACGCAACCGACATCGGTCCTGTCGATGGTCGAGAAGAAATAGGAAAGGACATGGTCATGCACGCGATGAAGAAACACCGAGGGTCGATCACGGCATGGCTCACCGTCGTCCTCCTCTGTGCAGGAGCCTCATCGGACGCGGCAGAAATTCCGGCGCCGGGCGATGGAGATCAACGAGTCCGGTACGTGACCTATCAGAAGGACGAAGTGACCAGTGTCACAGTCCGCCGTGGTGTCGTGACACGCATTGTGCTGGGAGACGACGAACGCATCGTCATCGCCGGCAGCGGCTTTCTCGCGGACTGTGCCAAGCCGGAAACGGAATGGTGCATCAGGGCCGATGTCGGCAGCAATCAGGTCTGGGTGAAGCCCAAGGACCAGGCGACGCACAACAATCTGGAGATTCGCACGGACAAGCGGGACTACAGTCTGGAGTTCACCGTCGTGGGAGACGATCGCATCGGACGGAAGCAGAACACCAAGCAGAGGTCAGGCAGAAAAGATGAGCCGATGTACCGCGTGATCTTCCGACATCCGCTGATCCCGCCACACCCTGCCGCGCTGACGGCGATCCAAGCCTCGGCCCATCGCGCCAAGCACGCTCGCGAGAAGGCCGACCTCCTCAACGAGCGGCTGGACTCCTTTACTCCAGAACCGAGCAATTGGTCCTATTCAATGGAGGTGCTGCCGGGAGGCGACGATATCGCGCCAGCGCTTGTGTTCGATGACGGCCGCTTCACTTATTTTCTCTTCCCTCCCATTCGCGAGATCCCCGCTATCTTCTACCTCTCGCCGTTGGGTGAAGAAACCCGCATCAATTTCCACATGGAGAAGAACCTCGCCGTGGTGCAGCGGATGGGACGGCGGTTTGTGTTGCGCTTGGGCGAGGCCGTGGTCGGCATCTGGAATGACGCCTACGACAAGACCGGAGTGCCTGCCATCGAGGGAACGACTGTCTCCGGAATCACCAGGACGCTGCGTTGAGAAACGAACATGGAACAACCACACGAATCAAACAATCGAACTGAGCAGAAACCTCCCATCGTCGATGGGATTGTGTCGGTCAATCACCAGGCCGGTGGCAGGAACGAGACTGCGGCGCGCGTGGCGTTTCTGGTCGTGATGGCCATCGTGCTCGTGGTGGGACTCGTGTTCGCGGCGAACACCTATAGTGCGAAGCGGAAAGCGGAAGCCACCAACGAGGAACGTGCGGCGAAGGTGGAGAACAAACCGGCCCAGGTCGGACTCAAGCGGATCTTCGAGACCGACCCCCTGCCACCGCAACACACGGCAGCACTCGTGCGCTCGACCAGCCAGTCGCCTGTCGCGTCCGCTAACCATGCGATACGGTCGTCCCTCGACAGAGGAATCGATGACGGAAGCCAACCACTAGCGCTCGCTCCTGACCAAACACCAGGCAACCCATCACTTGGCAGACGTTCTTCCAGTCGATTTGGTGGAGAGGTCCTTGTGACGAACTCCCCTGCGTCGGACGTTCCCCGGACTCAACCAGCAGCAACCGGACCAGACGCCGCTATCTCCTTAGTCCGCGAGCTCCTCAGCGGCGGGAGACAGCCGGACACGGGGTCCGGGAGCCTGTTGGGCGGATCTGCGATGCCGGTCAGTACAGCGACAGACATAGGGAGTTCGACACCAGCGTCGATTGGCGTGACGAGCGTCGGTCTCGCGGCACCACCCGGTCCTCCGGCCAGTGGAGCCGGTCCGATCGGTGGGCTCCTGACGCCATCGGACACCCCCAAAGTCCAGGCCGGTCTCCTGGGTGATCGCAATCTCATACTGCCGAAAGGCAGAACGATCGACTGTGCCTTGACCGTGAGGGTGATCAATGAAGTCGCCGGCATGGCAACCTGCGTGCTGAACAGCGATGTGTACAGTGACAACGGTCGCGTTGTGTTGTTGGAAAGAGGATCAGAAGCGGTCGGCGAATATGCGGCGACGATGGCTCAGGGCCAGCGCCGTCTCTTTCTCCTCTGGACTAGGGTTAAGACTCCGACTGGCGTCGTGATCAATCTCAATTCACCGGCCGCCGATGCACTCGGCACCTCCGGATTGGTGGGGGTCGTGGATAACCATTGGTGGGACCGGCTGGGCGCGGCCTTTCTCCTCTCCCTCGTACAGGACGGGATCGGTTTGGCCACCGCCACGCAGGCCGGCGGCGGGGGCGCGCAGAGTCTGGGGATCTATCAACATTCCGCCACGACGGGGAATCGCATGGCGGAACTCATCCTTCAATCCACCATCAACATCAAACCCACGCTCTACAAGAATCAGGGCGACCGCGGGACGATCTTCGTTGCGCGGGATTTGGATTTCAGCACCGTCTATGAACTGCATCCCCACTGACCTGCTCGCACACGACACGATGGTGCGCGAGTTGTTGCGGCCCTTGCTGCAGTACCTCGCGCTCCCCGGCGCGACTGAGATCGTCGTCAATCGGCCACAGGAACTCTACATCGAAGTCGGCGCAGCCTGGCAGCATCACCGCTCACCGGACCTGACCCTGGATCGACTCACCGCGCTCGCCACGGCCATCGCAACGGCGACCGAGCAAGAGATCGGACCGCACCACCCCATTCTCTCCGCCATGTTGCCCAACGGCGAACGGGTGCAAATCGTGCTGCCGCCCGCGGTGGAACTGGGCACTCTCTCGATCTCGATTCGCCGCCCGAACGCCTGGATCAAGACACTTGCCGAGTATGACGCGGAAGGCGCCTTCAACCGCTATGTCTGGGCCAAGTCGACGACGCTGGACCATCGCGCTGCCGAGCTCGATTCCATCGAGCGACAGCTCGTGCAGTATCTGACCGATCGTCAATTGGGTCGGTTCATTCGGGCAGCGGTGCTGGCAAAAAAGAATATTGCCGTCGTGGGGGACACAGGCTCCGGCAAAACCACGCTCATGAAATCGATCTGTCAGGCGGTCCCGGAGCAGGAACGGCTCATCACGATCGAAGACGTGCGCGAATTGTTGCTCCCCCAGCACGGCAACCGAGTGCATCTCTTGTACGCCAAAGGAGGACAGGGAGCGGCAACCATCACACCGTCGGAATTGATTGCCTCCACGCTCCGCATGAAGCCGGACCGAGTGCTCCTCGCCGAGTTGCGCGGTGGAGAAGCGTTCGACTTCCTCAAACTCCTCACCACCGGCCACAGTGGATCGATTACCTCCTATCACGCAGAGTCCTGTGCCCTCGCAGCAGAACGCTATGTCTTCATGTGCAAAGAGCATGAACAGGCGGCGACCTACGATGTGCCGACCTTGAAGCGCCTGGTGGCCTTGACCATCGACGTGATCCTCCATGTAGTGGCGCAGAATCTCTACGACGAAGACGGACAGCCGATCAGAAAAGACCGCTACGTGGCGGAAGTCCACTATGACCCGATCGCGAAACTCGTGGCGCGATTCGGAGAAGCCACCATGGTGAGGGCGTAGAGAAACCGATGTCGCGCAAGAGTCTGCAGATCGCGATGGCCCTGTTGCTCTATCTTCCGCTTGGACTCTGCGGAGCGGATGCCCTTGCCGGCGCCGTCTTCACGCTCGCCAACAAACAGATGCCCGCAGACCTCTCCCTGACCAGCTGGCCCGATTCCTGGCGAGCCTATCGGGAGGATCCGATTCAGCGGAAGCGGCTGCAATTCTCAGCCGCAGTCGGAGGATTCGTCGGATTCGGCCTCCCGGTACTACTACTGGTGTCCTTGACCAACCAGAAGAAACCGCTCCATGGCGAGGCGCGATTCGCGTCTCATGATGAAATTCACCAGGCCGGTCTCTATGGAGAGCGTGGCGTGATCGTGGGAAAAGTGGGACGGCGATACTTAGTCTATGGGGGCCAGGAATTCGTGTTGCTGGCGGCGCCGACCAGATCGGGCAAAGGCGTGAGCATCGTGCTCCCGAACCTGCTCCACTACGATGAGTCGGTTGTGGTCTTGGACATCAAAATGGAGAACTTCGCCTACACGTCGAAGTTCCGACAGGCGCACGGCCATCAGGTCTACCTGTTCAATCCCTTTAGCGCGGACGGCCAAACCCATCGTTGGAACCCATTGGATGCGGTCGATCGCGACCTAAATCGGCGCGTGGGCGAGATCCAAGCCATCGGGCAGGTGCTCTATCCGACGGAACAGATCAAAGATGCCTTTTGGAACGAGTCCGCCCGCAACCTCTTCCTCGGCCTGACCCTCTCTATCATGGAGACTCCCTCCTTACCCTGCAGTCTCGGGGAAGTGCTCCGGCAGGCCTCCGGCAAGGGTCAGCCCATCAAGGACTATCTGCTGGAGCTCATCAGCACCAGGGCTAAGAGTGACGCCCCATTGAACGACGACTGTACGGCAGCCCTGCACCGGTTCTGTGCCACCAGCGAGAATACGATGGCGAGCATTCTCGCGACCCTAACGGCTCCCCTCACCATCTTCAGCAATCCGATTGTCGATGCGGCGACGAGTGCGACGGACTTCGACCTGAAACAGGTACGCGCGCAGCGGATGTCGATCTATGTCGGCATTCCGGCCAATCGGCTCAGCGATGCGGCACTGCTCGTCAACCTGTTCTTCTCACAACTGATTCATTACAACACCGTTGACTTACCCGCCACGAATCCCCGTTTGAAGCACCAGTGCCTCGTGATCCTGGATGAGTTCCCCGCCATTGGGCGGGTCAACATCCTCGCCAAGGCCGTCGGCTTCATGGCCGGCTACAATCTGCGTCTGCTCCCCATCATTCAGAGCCTCTCTCAGCTCGAATCGGTTTATGGTGAAAAGGATGCGCGCACCTTCGTCACGAACCATGCTTGCCAGATCCTGTTTGCGCCTCGCGAACAACGAGACGCGCAGCACTATTCCCAGATGCTCGGCACCTATACGGCCGAGGCGATCTCGACCGGCACGAGCCGACCACTCGCCTGGGGCAACGGAAAACAGGCTTCGTCCAGTGCCACCCACTCAGAACAGGCGCGGCCTCTGCTGCTGCCACAGGAAGTGAAGGAACTCGGAGACGAGCGGGCGATCATTAGCCTGATGCATACGAAGCCGATCCTCTGCGACAAGGCCCGGTTCTATGCCGAACCGGTCTTCATCGATCGGTTGAAGCGCATCAGTCCGTTCCTCGCATCGGTCGGGAAAAGCATGCCGACCCAAGCTGAACTCGAAGAAGCGGCGTTCGTGCGCCAGGAGCTGTCCGTGGAAATTCCTAGACTCGACCTTGGCCTCCATCGCGCCTTGGTCGAACGACGGGTGCGTCCAGTCCAACCGGATGAGCCGATCGACATCTCGAATCTGGCGATGGATCTGACCACCCTGCCGCCGGTCCTGCCGCGCGACACACCGACGCCTGAAGAAGTGAACAATCTGGTCGATGCCTTTGTCGCCCAGCTGCAATGGACCGACAAGGTCGATGGTGACATCTCAGAGAAGATGAGTCCTGTGAGCGAAGAAGGAAAAGCCCAAAGAACGGAGAAGCACGTTGCTCGATCCCTGATGGATCGAGACAGAGAAGAGAGGGACGTATGAGGACATCTATGAAAAGACAGGCACGACTTCAAGCGCTTGTGATTCTGATCGCCTGCGCCGCGACGCTGGCTTGTGTGCAGAAACCAGTCGTGCCATCCGGTGCGGCTCGCGTTCCTATCAATAGCGATGAGATGATCCAGCAGTACCGTGAACGGGTAAAGAGCGACCAGCGTGAGAAGCAGGAGCGGAGTCTCCTCACCAGGCAGGTGGACAACCTCACTCAACAGGTCCAGGAGTTGAGTAGCGCGGTGACCCTCGTGCAACTCCAACAACAGGAACTGGCGAAAGGCAAAACTCGGTCCGGCCCCACGACCACGAAGACAGCACTCACGATCCCCCCTGTTTCACCAGAATCGAAAGGTCCATTGACGAGCGCGACTGCATCACCCGATGGTAATACGTCTCCGACTGCGTCTGATCAGAGCCTGTCACGGAACGATACGGCGCAAAGTGAAGAGGAGCAATCGACAAGGGTAGGCCCTGCTTGCAGCGCTGGACCAGCAGCAGCACCATCCCCCTCCCCTCCACCTTCGATACTCGAAGGGCAGACCAATTCATGGAGACCGCGGGTCATCGAGTTGAGTGAACGGGAACAGGTCGAACTGCACCGACACAGTATCATCTTCCGTGTGTCGGAACGGACAGGTCGGTCTGAGTTTCATCCCAGCAAGCCTCTGCAATCCCACCTGAAGCAGATCATGAGCCGCGGTCCTTGCCTGCACGTGCGTGGGTACACGGACGGAGACAAGGATCTCTGGATCGAACATGAGACGGCCAAGCAACGGGCGCACAAGGCCCGCGCCTATCTCATCGCGCAAGGCTATGCCCCAAACCACATCGAGATCACCATCGTCCCGATCGGGCAACATGTGGCCGACAATGCGACGAAGAAAGGTCGGGCAAAGAACCGACGGGTAGAGATTGAAGTGAAGGAGCACAATCCGGCGTCCATCTGGCCGCAGTGGTACGGATAGGAGAGTAAAAGGGACACCATGAATGAAATAGGTGTGGACGAAGCGCAAGAGACCAAACGAACCGACGAGCCGAAGCCTGCTCAAGGAACTCAGGACGAGGGCGCAGATCAACCTCGACTGAATCAGCGTCGTGATGCCGCCGAATCCTTGCGAAAGCGGTTCATCGAAGCCGGAGAGCAATATTATTACCGCACGGCACCTGGTGAGCCGACGAAGATCGCGTTTACTGATCATGGGAAGCGCCTGGTCACGGAACATGACGACCCAAGCGTCATTCAGGGGATGGTGCTCCGGGCCAAAGCCAAGGGCTGGACCACCGTGCGGGTGAACGGCACCACCGAGTTCAAAACGGAAGCCTGGGTACAAGCAACGATCGCCGGACTCGATGTGGAGGGCTATACCCCTCGTGGAATCGACTTGGCGCGGGCAGAAGACCGCAGGGATCACCGCCCGGTTCGTAGCAAGAGGGCACAGCATTCTGTCGATCGCGAGGCGTCACACAATCGAACGACAGATGATCCTGTCAGAATACCGGAACAGACCATGAGTGCCAACCAACAGGTGGCGGTGGCCACACTTGAAGCCATTCTGAAGGCGCGGGGGGATTCCCCCTCGATGATCGCCGCAGCTATTAATGAAGCGAAGGCGCGTCTACAGGGTGAACGAGTCGTGGTGGGCACCGTCGTGGACTACGGCATCGACCATTACAACCACGATATCCAGAACACCAAGAGCTATTTCGTAAAGGTGGCGACAGACCGGGGTGAACGAGAGATCTGGGGCGTTGATTTGGGCCGTGCCTGTGAACAGGGGAAGGTGCAGCGGGGTGATGCGGTGGCGCTGGTGCAACAGGCACATGAACGCGTGACAGTGACGGGTCCGCTACGCGATGAGTCCGGCGCATCAATCGGCGGGGCTCCACAACCGGCGACTCGCAATCGCTGGGAGGTCATCAAGCTGGACTCCCTTGGTGTCCGTGAACAGAGCCAGCTGAAAGAGGCGGCGCGTACAAGCACCCAGGAACCGCTCGTGCCACGGTTCGATCATACAGCCGCGCGGACCGATCGCGCGCCGAATGTCACCAGGAGCCCTGCCTTGGAGCGGACCAGAAGTGGCCGGTGACTCAGAGCATCAAGAACTTGTTCCCAGACCGTACGGAGGTGAGCCCATGAATTGGTGGAAGAGACGCAAATGGATCGTGGTCCTTGTGGGAGTGGGCCTCCTCGTCATGGCCCAGGTTGCGGCGGCACAAACGGCGCCGAAACCGTCCTTCTTGGAAGGCGACACCAGGCTGGCCTGTGAATGTCTGCTATGCTTAGCAGTGGGCCCACAGGCGCCCAAAGAATGCCAAGCCGCGCTCACAAAGTACTACATGATTCAGGCAGGGAACCCGTTCAAGACCATGGTCATGCGAAGAAACTTCCTCCAGCTCTGCCCCAAGCAATAGTCCGTCGCAGTGGACTTTTAGACATCATCATCACAGGGCGCGCCTCCGGTCATGATGCCGCGGAGTAGTCCTGAGCTATGACAAGCTTCTCTCCCAATGCCCACTTTTGTACGTTGTCGATACTGATGAAGTAAATCTTAGTGAACACTATTGCATTATTTCTACCTCATTAGCACTACACACACTTATTCTCCCCCCTTGCGAATAACTTCTCCTACCTCAAGGGAATAGTCTCAAAACCTGACCTTCCTCATAAGTACCACGGCGCCACGCGCCTCTTGCGTCTCCTGTCTGGGTAACCACAGGGCGAAGAGGGGCGCTCGTGTGGCATGAGGATTCCCGAAACACCACGTATCGGAGAAAGGAAGGACGCACCACTATGCGGAAAGATCGATTGGCGACACTCACGATGGACATTGTGGTCAACCATCCAACCAAGCGCGCAGCCCTCGACTCGGTCCATTCGAGGCTCAGTCCTTGGGCCCAGGCCGAGTGGGACAGCGCAAGTGATGGTGTATCCATCATCGAACGAGCAGCGCGCCTTGATCACTCGATCCGAGAACAGCGTCGCTGCGACGAGAGTCTGATTGAGCACATCTTCGCCGCCCTCAATGGACGAACTTTCGTGGTCCTCGACGCCACCTATTGCTTCATGACGCAACGGATGCTGGACCGGAGGACGGGACGCCGTATCCCTCCTGACGCGGTTCGGCGCTTTGCGTCACAACCCATCGCGAGTCTGCTTCTCAACACGCGCGCGCAGCAAGATCTGAAACAACGCGGAGTGAACACAATCGGCGATCTTCTGCCCCATGCCTATGAATGGTTATCGCCGAAGCGCTTAGCACCAGGCAAACCGGTGATGAACGTGCGGCTTTCGGTCCGACGATGTCTACGAATTCTCGGCGTGGAGATTGTCTTTCCCGAGATCAGACAGCGGACAATCTATTGTCCCTGCTGTGCGCACACAGAGACGGATATCATGAAGATCGTGGCGTTAGCTGGGGCGTGAGCGAAAACCGGGAAATAAATGGGGCCTTCACTTCGTTAGGTACCGGAAGCCCTCGGCGAGAGAGCCGGAGGCTTCCGGTGAGTGTTCCGCTGGCCGAACGCTCGGTAACCCAGACTTCCACCCCAACCCAACGTCATTTCCTGCTTAAGTAGCACGACGAAACGAAGTCGCAATTTCCAACAGGAAACAGGTGGTCTCAATTGCAAGGGGAGCATATATGGACCCATCCTCTTTGCAAGGGCATTAGCCCGTCACGGCCTAGAAAAGCACGACTACTCGCATATATCCGGCCTATGATGAGGAGGCCATGCCTCCTTGGCCCTGATGGAATCTGCGCTCTTTTGCCTTAACAGGATAGCGACCGCGAAGGCCTCCTCCCCTTACAGGTTTCAAAAAAGCTGGTCGGCCAGCGGCATCCCGCTAATCGGATCTATCCCTATCTGCTGCGTCAGCTGAGTATCATGCGGCCGAATCACGTGTGGGCCGCTGATATCACGTACATTCCCATACGACGCGGCTTTGTGTATCTGTGTACGATCCTGGATTGGGCGAGTCGCCGGGTATTGGCCTGGCGGCTGTCCAATACATTGATTACCGACTTCTGCGTGGAGGCGGTACGGGAAGCGATGGTCAACCAGAGATCTTCAACACGGATCAAGGCTGCCAGTTCACCAGCCAGGAATTCACTGAGGTTCTCAAAGACCCAGGGATTCAGACCAGCATGGATGGGACCAGGCGGTGGCGGGACAATGTGTTTGTGGAACGGCTGTGGCGAAGTCTCAACCACGAAGAGGTTTATCTCCATTCCTACGAGACCGTTCACGATGCCCAGGAGGGGGGAGGCGCTACATGACCTTCTATAACCAGCTCAGGCCGCATCGTGCGCTTCACGGACGCACGCCCGATCGCGTGCACTCTGACAACCCGCCTGCACGGCCCATCGCCGCGTAGGCATCCGCCAGACACCACTTATGAATTGAAAGATTCTGTCCAAACAAGCGGAGCCACCTCCCACAACTATCTTGACGAATCATTTGTCTGTGGGTGTTATACCAACCTGCTTTGTTGCATACTGCCCAGAAACCGTAAAGGTAACCTCTCCTTGTCCTTGCGGCTTCACTGTGATCGAAATGTATCCAATACCTCCCGGAAAGAAGAGTGGCCCTTCTCTATTGGAGGCACCCTTCTCGCTTCCACTCTCATTTGTACTAATTATCTTTTCAAGCTGTTTTACAGTCTCGATTAGGAGTTTCTGAGAATCAGTGGTCAGGGTAGTCAGATTTTTGTTCATGCTTGCGCTCCTTCAAACTATTGTCTCCGGATAGAATAGTTAGGTATGTTTAGCTGCCGATTCCCTTCGATCAAAGGCCTATCTCGGATGTCTCCATGATGAAGATAGGCCTGAAGCAGGGAGCCAGGAACCGCCTCGTGCACAGCATATGACAACGGACCCAAAACTCTTTGGATCGTGGTTATAGATAATCAGAACACTCTTGAAATTGAAAACTAACCCTTACTCATCGATTCAACGGCGCTAAACTCAAGTGTTCCGAATCGGTTCAAGGAATTTGACGAGGCACTCAGCACCATCAAAATTCATTTCCGAGAAGGGTTCTAGTTTTTCAAACTACTTGGCGTTCTCAATTCTGTAGTACACGCACTCTGCACCTTCAAACACGACATCCGTACCGCATCGATTATTGGTATGTGCGTAAACCTTGGCGCCTTGTGCTGTTGCAGTATCGGCCAGCAGCATAGCGTGCTCCTTTCTGAGGCCAAACCAGGACGGGATGAAACACAAATCTCCTTTCTTGGTGTCACTGTGTTGCTTCAACTGCTTGACATTGGAATACTTCTTAACGGAATTACTGATTGCCGCAGCCAGGTCATTCACCCGAATACAGAGTCCTTTGCTGCATTTTGCAGTTGGATCAGTCACTCGGACACCCGTCGCAGCAAGGCAATGACAAATAAAATGAGTGCAATCTAACTCAAAACTACCTCCGTTACCATCAGGGCAATCGTTCCCGCCTCCACAATATGTTTGTGCATAGGTAAACACCTTGGTGTCATCATAAGGTAGCGAGGGAGCAGTAGCGGATAACCCGTCTGACGTCAAATAGACTGTTCGCAGTCTTTCCAACTCCGCCGAGATCACAAAGTCCAACAAGCTATTGGTACTAACGGGCGAGTCTAAATAGTGACTGTCCATAAACTCCTCCTACGCTCAAGTTTTTGTGATAGAAGTGTATGTCTGAGCTTCCCTCTGTTTTTCGTCTTCCATCGGGCGGGTTTCATGCTACCAGGTTTTTCTCATGTTGAGCCAGACGCCAATCATCCAGAAACTGCATCGGTGACTTGTAGCCCAGCGTCGAGTGCCGTCGCCGCCGGTTGTAGAACACCTCAATGTATTCGAAGCTCGCCGCCGTCATCTCTGCGCGTGTGGCATAGCGCAGCCCATGGACCCGCTCGTTTTTGAAACTGTTAAACCAACTCTCGGTTGGCGCGTTATCCCAGCAGTTCCCCTTGCGACTCATGGAACCCTTCATGCCGTATGCCTTCAGCTTGCTCTGGAAAGGTTGGCTAGCATATTGGGCGGATTCAACCGGTCGACGCAACACTGGGTTGTCCGGCGAATTGTAGGTAC
>CAKKRK010000019.1 GCA_919902665.1 Nitrospiraceae bacterium | reverse complement strand
TTCTGTGCGGGTCACAGCTCTCCTTTTTCCCGCTCTCCGTCATCGTGCTGTTGGCGGGCATCGCTCTTGGATTCAGCCTGCTTGAGCGAGCCGGTCATATCGACTCACGCTCCGCACTGCTCTTGTATTCTACTCTCCTCTTGGGAATTATCTACTGGAGTCTTGCCACTCCGACGTCGGAACCTCGCCCGACGTTACCGCCACTTCATGAGACGGTTCAGGCCTCGGTCAATGGTCGAGTTATCGCTCCAGTCCAACACAGTGTAGGGCGTCAGACGATCTTGGTTCTAACGGATGAGTCTGATTCTCAAGCCAAACGTATACGCCTTGTATGGCGCGACCCGGGTATTACGCTTCATCATGGTGACCATATTGTGTTTCAGGGAAAGTTACACCGTCCAAGAGGGGCCTTGAATCCTGGTGGATTCGATTATGCTGCCTATGTGGAACGTCAAGGTATCGACCGTATGACCACGGTGACCGGTGCTCAGGCGGTGACGTTGTTAGATACAGAGACCCCAATCGGGTTGTGGAGCGTATGGAGCCGGATCGATCATTGGAGGGCCTCGATACGTGCGGCAGCACTCAGCACACTGAGCCAACCCACACGAGGGCTGTTTCTTGGCATGATCATTGGTGAACGAGGCTATCTTGACCACGAGCTCCAAGATTGGTTTATGGTGACCGGAACAGTCCATTTGCTTTCGATCTCTGGTTCACATCTTGGGCTGGTGGCCATCGTGGCCTTTTGGTTGGTGAGAAGACTTGTGCTTGGGCTCCCCGCTGCTCTCTTATTGTCCCTTTCTCGAACCATCACGCCATCGAAGATTGCCATCCTGTTCGCCTGGCCCACCGTCGCACTCTATGCCTTGCTGGCGGGAGCCGAGTTGGCGACCATGCGATCACTCGTGATGATTACGTTGGCGATGATCACAATGTGGCTCGGATATGAACGCCATCTGGGTCATGCGATGGGGGTGGCCCTGTTGGCGATCCTCTTGCATAATCCCCGTGCCATCTTCGACATTTCCTTTCAACTGTCCTTTCTGTCCGTACTCGCGATGGTCAGAATGATCATCATCACACCATCATCAGCAAGCGCCGATGTGGCAGGGGGCGACAGTCATCTGAGAGACCGTCTCATGAGCCATGGGCTCCAAATGCTATTGATGAGCGGGGCTGTGACCGTGGCGACGTTGCCATTGGTTATGCTCTATTTCAATCAGGTTCCGTGGATGGGCATCATGACCAATCTGATCGCTGTCCCGTTCACCGGTATTATCTTGGTGCCCTTGGGCCTATTTGTCGCTCTGTGGGTGATTATGACGGGGGCCGAGTCTTTGATCCTTGGCCCAGTGATGGAGCAGTTGTTCGGATTGATGGTGCTTGGATTGCAGTGGTGTGCTCGCTTTCCAGGAGGGGAATGGCATGTGGCTGCACCGTCAATACCAGCGATCGCCATATTTTACACCGGGTTACTTGTGGCAAGCTTCCGGGCAATACCGTGGCGCGTCCGAGTTGCAAGCGCCGGGTTGACGATGATATTGATCGGTTGGTGGCTGAGTCCATCTGTGTCGCAAGCGGACGGCGATCGGTGGCGTGTCACATTTCTTGATGTCGGACAAGGAGATAGTGCTGTTGTTGAGTTGCCGGATGGTCAGGCTGTTCTTATCGACGGCGGCGGACGGTATGAACGATTCGACATGGGGAAGAATGTCGTCGCACCGTTTCTGTGGAGCCGTGGAATTCGTCATCTTGACCATGTCATCGGCACACATCAACAACTGGATCACGTTGGTGGATTGATTTGGGTGCTCCGGCATCTCTCAGTCGGGCAATATTGGGGTGGAGGGATAGAACGTTCTGAACAATTCGTTGAAGACCTCACCGCAGCTCTTCGTGATCAGCGGATCGATCACCGCATCGCTGTGCGTGGCCAAGACCTGTTAGGGTCCGGTCAGTGCCGACTCGGCATTCTCAATCCGCCTGAAGCATCAGTGGCCCGTGAGTTAACTCAGCCCCCTACCGGGACACTCTTGAACAATCTGTCCATTGTCTCGCGGCTGCAGTGTGGACCCTCTTCCATTCTTTTTGCCGCTGATATTGAAACGGCCGGCTTGAAGCGATTGAACGAGGCAGGATCCCAACCGGTGACCGTCCTGAAGGTGCCTCATCACGGGGCGCGTAGCTCACTCGATGTAGACTGGATTCAGCAACTGCACCCACAGTATGCAGTGGTTTCGGTTGGTGCAGCGAATCCGTATGGACACCCGGTCGAATCAGTACTGCAAGCGTATCACGATCAACACAGTACGGTTTTTCGCACAGATCAGGACGGAGCGATTTGGGTCACAGGTCGGCTCTCGACATCCGAGCTCACGGTGACTCGTATGCGAGACCTTCTCCTACAGCCAGTCGACTTTCCACGTTGCCGTTGGCGTTGCGAGTACCTGAATTGGCGCCGGCTTTTCCTTCAATTCTCATAACGACACACCGTTCTCTTTTATGGTTTCAGTACCCCCTTCCTCCGAGAGCGCTTCCTCGCAGTACAAGACAGGAAATGAACGACAGCTTGTGGCTCTTTCTGTGGCTGGGATGCTGGGAGCGCCTGGTACAGGTTATCAGCTGGAGCCATTCAGTTTGCGAAATTGATGTCGGATCTGCTTCTGTTTGGCCTATGCCCCCATCAAGCTGTCGGAGAAGTGATATGTAGGCAACTTGAATCCACGTTGGACTCCGTGGGCCAGAAGCCTCGCCATCACCGCCCTATGCGGACGGATGGCTCTTCATAGGCCGGCTTGATTGCCCAGTGATCACTGTGTTGGGAATCAGCGGTCGTTGTTGATAGGGACTTGCACTCCTGCTCCATTCCCGTTACAAGATTCCTCTATGGTACCAACCGTTGAATGGAAAGATGGAGCTGTCCGGCTGCTCGATCAAAGCCAACTTCCAGGAGCAGTGGAGTTTCTCGACTGTCGGGACTACAAGGCCGTCGCGGACGCGATTCGCACGTTGAAAGTTCGTGGAGCACCCGCCATTGGCGTGACGGCAGCGATGGGTGTCGCCTTGGGTGCACAGGCCATTCGTGCGACTGACTACCCAACCTTTGCTCAGGCAGTCCTCACGATCTGTGACGACTTGGCCGCGACCAGGCCAACGGCAGTCAATCTCTTCTGGGCTCTTGAGCGGATGAGGCTGAAGCTGGAGTCGGCACGAGCTCAACCGGTCTCGATGATTAAGCAAGTCCTTACTTCTGAATCTCAAGCAATACTTGAAGAAGACATTACGCTCTGTAAGACCATGGGGCGCCATGGGGCGGAGCTGATCCGTGATGGACAGACGGTTTTGACTCACTGCAATGCCGGTTCACTCGCGACGGCAGGCTATGGAACGGCACTCGGTGTCATTCGTGCTGCATGTGAACAGGGTAAAAAAATCAATGTGATTGCTGATGAAACTCGTCCTGTACTTCAAGGTTCTCGCCTCACAGCATGGGAGCTGATGCAGGATCACATTCCTGTCACGTTGATTACCGACAATATGGCTGGCTCACTCATGAGGCAGGGAAAGATTCATCTCTGCGTCGTCGGAGCCGATCGCATTGCGGCGAACGGAGATGTGGCCAATAAGATCGGCACCTATTCGGTGGCAGTCTTGGCGAAGGCGCACAATATTCCGTTCTACGTGGCAGCTCCCTATTCAACCATCGATCTTCAAACGAAGTCCGGTGATCAGATTCCAATTGAACAGCGAAATCCATCCGAAGTCACGAGCATCCATGGCAGTCACCCCATCGCACCCAAAGGTGTGGCCGTCTACAATCCTGCCTTCGATGTCACACCGGCTGAACTGATCACGGGCATCATCACCGAGCGAGGTGTCTTCAAGCCTAGTGAACTCGCATCACAGTTTCACACCAAGTAGTTTGCTTTTCCACGTAAGGTACCGTCAGTAGTACTACCCCTTCCTGCACGCCGCCTCTCACAGGGCTTGATTCAGACTCTCTGGCTCAATGGTGACCCAGTGGCTCTCGCTCGTATGGCCGTCTCCGCCAATCATCTCGCCCGTTCCCATGTGCCCATAAAAATCCGTGGCCGCCAGAGTTCGAACTTGTTTCTCTATACAATGGAATTGCTTCGTTATCTGGGTGGAGTAAAAGCGGGTGGGTGAACGGCCTCCTTGCATCGCTCTCCAGTCGATGAGGGCCGAGAGCCGGACCAAGTTCCCATCTCGGAGGATGGTGTCAGCATCGACATACACCGTTTGCAATAGGTGCAACTGATACTGGGCATCGAGAGCCACCCATTCAGCATAGAGAGGCGTCGAGCTGAGGATGAGGAATATAGCCAGGAGCCAGACAAATCGACGAGACGTCAGCATCCTTGTGTCCTCCGGTTCCAACATCATTATTCTATCACTCGAGGTATATGAAGAGAACGGGATCTCTCTTGGTCTCCCGTGAGAAAGGATCATTCAGAGAAGAATGTGAGGAGGGGAAAGTTGTATGGTGATGCAAATCGGGTGGAGAGTGGAGTTAGCCGACTTCATGCAGTTTGAGCAGATTTGTCCTGCCTGGTTGCGACGCAAGCGTGCCGGAGACGATGACGAGCCTGTCGCCGGCTGTGACCAACCCCTCCGCCTTGAGCACGCGTTCGGCTTCCTTGATCCGAGTATCAGTCTGCTCAACTTGCAGCATGGTGAATGAACGGACGCCCCAATAGAGTGCCATCCGTTGTCTGACCGCCTCATGAGGAGTCAGGGCCAGAATCGGTGCGGTCGGGCGTTGCTTCGAAACCAGCCGAGCTGTGGCACCTCGCTCGCTGAATGCCACGATGGCACGTGCACCGATTCCCCTGGCTGCAGATGAGGCCGCAGCGCAGATGGCCTCTGGTATGGAAAGATTGTCCAGGTCGGCTTGCCGCTTGCGCAGTATGCCAGGTTCGGTGCCCTCTTCGGCCGCGCGAATGATGCGATCCATTACTGCAACTGTCTCGGTAGGATGGGCCCCGACGGCTGTTTCGGCTGAGAGCATCAAGGCGTCGCTCCCGTCGAAGATCGCGTTCGCGACATCGGAAGCCTCCGCTCTTGTCGGGCGCAAGGCTTGTGTCATGGATTCCAGCATCTGAGTGGCAGTGATGACAATGCGCCGCCGCCGGTTGCCTTCTAGAATAATCCGCTTCTGCAGAACTGGCACCGCTTCAGGCCCCATCTCGACACCCAGGTCTCCACGGGCGATCATCACCCCGTCCGCTCGTTCTAAGATTTCGTCTAACGTCGTCACGGCTTCAGCCCGTTCGATTTTGGCGATGAGTGGGATCGTACTTCCATGCTCGGCCAAGACAGCCCGTGCCGCGTCAATGTCCTGTGGCCCTCGCACAAAGGAGAGGGCAATATAGTCCACGCCATGCTCGACGCCGAAGCGAATGTCTTCCCGATCCTTCTCAGTCAAGGTAGGGGCACTGACGGCTGTTCCAGGCAGGTTGATCCCTTTGTGTGAGGTGATCGTGCCCCCGGTCAGGACGGAACAGTCGATCAGATTGTCGGCAATACGAACGGCTTGTAGCTCGATGAGTCCATCATTGATGAGCACGCGTGATCCTACATGAAGGTCGCGGGTGAGCGACGCATAGGTGACTGGGATCTCTGGAAGAGGGGCGGGAACAGAGGTGTGGCTATCACGCAGTGCCGCCGATTGAGCCGATGTCCGCAACCGCACTACCTGGCCAGTGTGGACTTCAATGCCTTCCTTTGGCAGCAGGCCCACGCGAATTCTTGGGCCTTGCAGATCCTGGATAATCGCGACCGCTGCTCCGCGCCGTGCAGCTGCGTCTCGGATGGCAGTGATGGCGGTTGCATGAGATTCATGCGTGCCATGAGAGAAATTCAGCCGAGCAGCATCCATGCCGGTTTCAATCAATCGGTTCAAGACGGCCGGCGAAATACTTGCCGGTCCGATGGTGCACACGATCTTGGCCTTTCGCATGGTCCTCTGGAAGCCTCCTGAGCGTTGTCTCATCGAAAGATAAGGAAGCAGAATAGCACAGATCCGTTTGTTGGATAGTGGATAGTGACTTCGTTGTCGTGTGGTCCGACTGTTCGAAATCCGCTATTTTGCTTTTCATTTGTTCGGCAACCGATAGAATGACGTCATCACGAACGTCCGTATCCCGACGGACCCTCGACGCGCACCTCTCATCGATAACGAAACGGCAGGTACCATGGCAATGCTCATTTCAGTGGCATCCGGAAAAGGTGGTGTAGGTAAGAGTGTGGTGTCCGCCAACCTTGCGTTAGCGCTGGCGAAGCGTGGACGACAAGTCATCCTGGCCGATCTGGACGTGGGTGGGGCTGATGCCCATATCATGTTCGGAGAATTGAATCCGGCGGTGACCTTAACGGATTTTCTGAACAAACGAGTCAATCGGCTGGACGAAGCCGCCATTCCTCTCACCGTTCATCCGAACCTCCGTCTCATTGCCGGCACAGGCGAAACGCTGGCGACGGCCAACATGGCCTTTGCTCGCAAAAAGCGGCTCATGAAACAGTTTCGTGAGCTTGAAACCGACATCGTGGTCATCGACATCGGCGCCGGCACCAACTTCCACGCCCTCGACTTTTTTCTGATGGCGGATATCCATTTGGCTGTGGCGACTCCCGAGCCGACGTCAGTGCTAGACCTCTACCGATTCATTAAGTTAGCCGCGATCCGCCGTGTATTGGCCTGCTTTCTTGCACGCAGCCCCATGTCGGAGGTTCTATCCAACCGAGACTTCACGAGCGTGGACGAGGTTATGGAGGTGGCAGGTGCCACCGATGCAGGGGGACGTGATGTGGCGGCTGCCGCATTGCAATCGTTTCGGCCTGGGCTGATCGTCAATCGGGTTTCCGACAGATCGCAGGTCAACGTCCTCTACCTCCGTAAGATTCTCCATCAATACGTTGGTGGCGACCTGACGTTGCTCGGTGAGATCCCCGACGACCCAGCGGTGAGTCAGGCGGTTCGAAAGTTCCTGCCGGTCATTGAAGCGGCTCCTGAGTCTCCGTCCGCCAAAGGTCTGCTCGCTGTTTCCGCTGCCGTTGAGCAGTTAATCTCGGCATCTGCCAGTAGAAGTAAAGAACAGACGACGCAACGAGAAGAGAAGCAGACAAGAGTCCTGCTCTCCACTCCGACAGGTTCCCAAGATCCTCGGGCCTCTAGACCTCTACAATCAAACCTTCCGCCTCCTTCAATTGAGCCGAGACAATCTGCATGCGTCGATACGGTCCAAGATCCCAGTGGGGCAGGCGCCTAAACCCGTGCTACCTCCCCACATGCCGTATTGCGATCACCCTCGAGATGGACAGCCCGAATACATGGGCGGCTCAGTCCCACGCCCTTCTCATGGCATCCGGGGCCGTCGCCGGTCACATCGCGGAGGTGGTGGGGTAGTGGCTCGGGTTTGGTAACGCGCGTGTTAGGTGCACGCCCCAGCGGCGACGTGCAGGTGAAGCGGGAAGGAACGCCATGGGGCGTGTCAAGTTTTCTGTGTAACTGATTGTGGTTAATCACTGGTAGGCACAC
>CAKKRK010000018.1 GCA_919902665.1 Nitrospiraceae bacterium | reverse complement strand
TGACCTTCCCCCGATTTGATGGACACCAGGTTAGGCGACTGCGGCCCTCGCTTCGTACTCGGCCGGGGAGTCATAGCCGAGGGTTGAGTGCCGACGCGTCCGATTGTAGAACACCTCGATGTATTCGAAGATGTCCTGTTTCGCTTCCGCTCGTGTGGCATAGTGCCGATGGTACACGAGTTCCCGCTTCAATGTTCCGAAGAAGCTCTCGACACAGGCATTGTCCCAGCAATTGCCGGTGCGGCTCATGCTGGCCGTGATGCCATGCGTGGTGAGCAACTGCTGATAGGACCCTGCAGCATATTGACTCCCGCGATCGGAGTGATGCAGGAGTCCTGCTGTGGGCTGCCGCGTGGTGAGCGCCATGCGAAGGGCCTGCTCGGGTAAATCCCCCGTCAGCCGTGGGCCCATCGCCCAGCCGATGACGGCACGCGAGTATAGATCCAGTAGCACGGCCAGATACAGCCAGCCCTCTAGAGTCCAAACATAGGTGATATCGCCCGCCCAGACTCGGTTGGGCTGTGGCACCCTGAACTGGCGGGCAAGCGTGTTGGCTGCCACGGGCAAGCCGTGCGACGAGTACGTCGTGGCCCGCCACTTCTTCACAGTCTTGGCTCGGAGACCATCGTGGCGCATCAGCCGCGCCACGCGATGCTCTCCCACCCGGTGGCCCTGTTTGCGGAGCGCCCGCCAGATGCTCGGACTGCCGTAGGTCTGGCGACTGTCCTGATGGAGCACGCGGATCGTGACCAGGAGCGTCCGATTGGCGGCCGCCCGCCCACTCTCGGGACGTCCGCGCCACGCATAATACCCCGCCGGGGAGACCGCCAGTGCTCGGCACATGAGGCGGATCGGATAGCGACGGTCGTGCTCCTGGATCACCCGGTATCTCATCGGGACTCCTTCGCGAAGAACGCCGCCGCACGTTTTAAAAAATCCCGCTCCTGTTTCAGGACGGCATTTTCACGCCGCAGCTGGGCCAATTCCGCCTGCTCGCCCTGTAAGGATTGTCGGGTCCGTCCACGCTCCTCTGCCTGCTGCTGCTCCGCACGCCAGCGGTAGAGGAGATGATCGGCAATCCCGAGGTCCCGCGCCACGTGGGTCACAGGCTGTCCTGATTCGCGAACCAGCCGCACCGCCTCTTCTTTAAAAGTCTCTGTATACGATCGTCGGGTCTTCGTGTTCATGTTGTCCTCCGATTTCAGCATTCTCCCACTTAGGGAGGTGTCTGTGAAA
>CAKKRK010000017.1 GCA_919902665.1 Nitrospiraceae bacterium | reverse complement strand
TCACGTCCTCCCTAGACGTCATGATACTACCATTTCTAACGTTACAGTCCACTAGAATACCCGTGCTTCGGCATATCTGAGCGGTAAAGCATTTGCCACCGTTCGCCTGCTCTCTGTTGTTCTTACTACCCCAATGCCAACGATTTCGTTGCTGCACGGCATGAGGTATTATTTGCCTGCACTTTTTCTGTGGTGGACACGTAAACATCAACGGTTGTGCACAACACAATCGGTTTTTTCAAGGTGTGAGTGACAGTCATGTAGGGAGGTAGGTCGCTGAGAGTACATATCTCCCAGTGCTTCATCGGTCTCGTTATGCTCGCCATGGCGCTGCCCCAGGGAGCAGCGGGCCAGGAGGCGGTGCTCGACATTCTGCCGCTCCGGCCGTTTAACTTTGATATCTCCTTCAACCAACGCACCTTTGCGCCAGAGGCCCGGGTCATCGTCGCGCAAGCCGGAATTACCGCCCTGCGATATGGGCAATTGGAAATGAGAACGGTCTATCAGTACTACAGTCACCACACACCCAATTTTGTCACTGATCAACATTCCCTGTTCTTGAACCCACGTTGGAATAATTTCATCGACTTCTTGGATTTCCCAAAAACGAGACCGATCAATCGAGTCGTACGGCATGTGCTCTTTGGGCCGCTCGAAGATCGAGCTGTGCCGTATGTCGGAGCCCTGATTGGTGGAACCCTCCCTGGACGAGACGCCGATTCGCCAGGATATCTCTATGGTGGACAAGTGGGTGTGCGATTCCCGGTTGCTCGTGGGTTTTCAGTCGACATGGGACTCCAGTACACTCGGTTTGAAATCGATTTTAAAAGCGCATCCGATCTGTCCCAGCAATGGCTGTTCACAATCGGGATTCGGCTGTAATGATATGAGTTTCGTGCGGTCAGTCACAGGGACTAAACGGATGACAAGCTTGAGGAAGAACCCCAGCTGGCAGCACAGCTGTCTATTGATGTTAATGGTGGCTCTCTTACAGGGTTGCGGACTAGTCTACGACGCAGTGACGATGATCCATCCCTTGACGCGCGATGAACTGTCCGCCATCTGTGCGCGCGGGCGATTGCGCGTCGGCATTTCGGTTGAACCGTTTCGCCCGTTTGTCTTTCCCGCTGTATACACCGATGAAGGCATTCGGATCACGGGCCTGGATATCGAACTGATCCAAGAGGTCGCGGCCGCGCTCACCGCTCATTGCGGCGGCCAGATCCTCATTGTCCCGACCCTGCACGTCACTCGGTTCCCTGATCTGTTCATTAAAATGAATGAAGGGCAGCTCGATCTCTTTGTCTCATCCGTGAGTGGAACTGTCCCCGGCACAAGGCCGGCAGGCCTGTGGTTTTCGGCTCCGTACCTACGCGACGACGGGATCGCCGCCATCTTCCGAAAACCCAAGGTGGCAAATCGTGTGCGAGCGCAATTTGGAAAGCAGAATGGGAATGGGGATACGCTCGCCGCCGTCCAGGAAGGGCTTGCCGGCTTGACCGTGGCGGTGCAGAAGGGGAGATCCTCTCACCTGTACGCTGAAGCCAATCTCAAGCGGATCCGCATGGTCATCTGCGATTCGCTTCCCGCCTCGATCGAAACCAAGGAGCCTCATATCGACCTCATCCTGACCAACCACTCCATCCTCGAGTATGTGACGAAACGGGTCTGGCAGGATTGGCGACTCTTGACACACATCGACGGGACCCCATTGATTCTGACTCATGAGAATCTCTCCATTGTGACCAGCGAAGAGCACAGACGTTTACAATGGTTCTTGAACAACCTGCTCTTTCGTCTGGAAGAATCAGGACGGTTGCAACAGATGCGAACCCGCTGGATCAAGGCAGAGTATGCACCCACTCGACGGGCGGCGACAGAAGGGTTGCCACTGGAGGTCACACAAGTTCCTGAACATTATGATCAGGGACAGTGCCGGTTGTCTGAAGAACGTTGAGGGTCCATGAAGAAACGGAGGCGTGGATGATCGTTCCATCGAAGCGATGGCTCCTTCTCAGCTTGGTCTCTGTTCTCCTTTGGCCCCAGAGCGGTTGGGCACAAACCGTCCAGAAGGAGACTGAACAGACAGCAGAATTCTTGGCGACCTTGCTCAATGCCGGACGCGTGATCGTCGAGCGAAACCAATCGCTGATCAACGATCCAGGGAAAGGCGACAAGGGCTTCACGCCCGAGGTCTTTGAACAACTGGTCCTTGATGAGTTTCTCCAGCAGACCCACATTGATCTGAGACATTCTTCGTCCTCCGTGCCTTCTCGGACGAGAGAGCTACTGGCACTGCTGCTCCTCACGAGTAAAGAAGTGGTGGCGGATGCACAGTTCGTGATCAATCAACGAGGGATTGGATACAAGAATTTTATCCCGGCCACATTCGGCAGCCAGGCGGCTGCGGAAGTTCTCGAACCGCTCTCATGTCAAGCTGAAGCAGACCACTCTCAACCCCAGGAATGTGAAGAACGCGCCGGATGCCTATGAAGAGCAAGTCCTGAAACGGTTGGCTGCGCAACCGGCGTCTGATACCTCGATCATGGAATGGATTGATAAGGGCCAGATATTGCGGGTGGTGATTCCGATCTATTATTCGCACGATTGCTTAGCGTGCCATGGTAACCCGAAAGGAATTTTGGATATTTCAGGCTATCCCCGGGAAGGCGCCCGGGAGGGCGACCTCGCCGGCGCAATCAGCGCTCAGATTCCTGTGGGCGGTCCCTAGTAAACCGGAGGCGTGGTCAGCGAAGAACATGACCGAGAGCATCACAAACCCAGGGGTCAGGCGGCTGCCTGTCGGAACCGCGGATACCAATCACAGACCGCGACGTCTCAATCACCATCTAACACCGGGGTTTGTGACGCTCTCTTTGTCGACTCGATCTCTAAAGTTCATAGGCCTTCCTTCCTAAATCTGCGTGACCGCCTCCTCCGCCCCCTCGAGCAGCTTCTGCACTTCTTCGACATAAATTTCCGTGGTCGCATAATGCTGATGCCGCATCATCTTCTGGACCCGCGTCGGATTCGCGTCATTGAGCAGGGCAAAGGTCGGCGTCGAATGCCGTAGACTATGCACCACGATGCCCGGCTTCTTCACGCCCGCCAACAACAATCCCTCCGTGATAATCCGATGAATCGCGCGCGTCGAGAGCCGTTTCCCAGCTGCCGTCACGACATTCCCTCCCCGATCATGACAGGCCGTCGTCGCAAAGAGCGGATCACTCCCCTGCAAGGGACCAGGCCGGAACGCGAGGTACGTCTGGATCCGCTCATACACTTGCTTCAACACCTGCACCGACTCATCCGCCGATGCTCTCCCCTTCCCATGCACCCACAGTTTCCATTTTTCGCCCGGTACATGTTCTTGAAGGTGTTCAATCTTCGCCCGACTCACCTCAATCGTGCGGAGTCCCGTCTTCAGCATCAGATAGGCCATCGCGACATTGCGCGCACGTTGCAGATCCGTCTTTCGAGGATCCGTCTCGAGCGCGGCGAGTAACCGTTTCGCATCCTCGACCGGCAGATGCCGCCGCGTATGTTGCCGACTGCAGGCCCAGCCCTGGACGAACTCGGCAGGATTGACGAGGCCCGGATGGAGCGGCACCAGCCAATTGAGAAACTGCCGGACGGCCGTCAGATACCCGTTCTTCGTCCGCAGATTCGCAAACCGCTGATCGAGCCACGCGCGATAGGCCTCCAGACAGACGCGATCGAGCCGCCGCACGCGCGGGTCTTTCTCTTTTCCTTGCCCGTGCCCCTGCTCCAACCAGGCGATGAAGGCACGTCCCCGTTTGAAATAGGTTCGGGCCGTGGTCGAGGTCGGTTTCCGTTGCGCGAGCTGCCGCGCGAATGCGTCCAGATAGACGCGCAGCCCAATCAGCGTCGAGGAGGAGAGCTGCAGACAGGTCGGTGGCAGCTCACCACCTGTCCTTCTGAGACTTGTCGTGGCCAACGGGACCAAGGCTGTGGAGTCGCCCTGATCAGACGGATCTCTCTGAGGGGTCAGGGGTACCAGCTCCATGATCTGTGTCTCTCCCTTCTCGCTCCTCGCTCCATCCCTCTCTATATCTATAATGGAGAGCTCGCTCCGAGGCAGCAGAGGCTTCACGGTCCGACCGGCCCGCCACCCTTTCGAGAGGGACGATAGCGGTGGACCGTGCAGGGAATCCTCTGTGACTCGGGGGTCGTCCGAGACCCCACAGGAGGATTTCGCCCCGACCCGATTTCCTGGTCTTTCCCTACCCCGTCCCCACCCTACCCGCTTGGATCCGAAAGCGCAAGGCATCCGAGAAGGTGATCATCCCGGATACTAACAATCTTCCTTTCACCTTTTGTGTTGACTCACGATCCCTCTAAGAGTAGACCTCTAATTCAGTATGGATAATCCCATCGTGCCTTCTAGTTCCCAACCATTTGATGAAGAAGCCGAACTGGCCGATTTTCTCACGCCAGAGTGGTCGCTCGAAGGCCACGCCACCTTGTCCACGGACTGGCGACTCGCCTATCTCGACCAGTTACACTTGACCATGGAGGACGCTCGGTTCCTCGTCCTCTCCCCCACCGCGCAGCTGCTGTACCTTCATCTGCTCAAGAAGACGCACGGCCAGGGCGAAACGGCCGTGCAGATTTCCATCGATCGACTCGTGGCCGATACCAAGCTGGCGTGGATGACGGTGCAGAAACACCTGAAAACCCTGGGCACCCTGGGACTGGTGACGATGAGTCAACCGTCCCGGCAACGAATCGCGCCCACGTACCTGGTCCACTGGCTGCCCCAGTTAGAGAAGCGGGAGAATCTGAAAGACGTGATGAGTCGTTATGATGAGTTGGATCAGGAGGATTTTGCGGAACTCAAACGCCTGGGCCCACTGCTGTCTGCGAGCGAGCGGGATGGTATCGTGGCTGAGATTCACCTGAACCTACGCGCCGACGGCTTGCTCCCCAGCCAGGAGCTCGTGACCAAGATTCTCTCCTACCGCTTCCTCCACCGTTTTCCGTATAAGCATCGGCTCATGGCGAAGCATCCAGACTGGTACGACCTGCCTTCATCGAGATAACGATAGATTCATACCCGACGAGGTACCCCTGCGGCACTCCGCTATCCAAAGTCTTCGAATCTAACCGATTGGTCACTCTCAGTGTATTTATTCTGTCAGAATACGTGATGCTTATTATGATCATGGCGCCGCCATGACTTCAGAATGTCTCTCGAACATCAGCAAAATGACCCCACTGACTTAGCCCCGAGTTGTCTATCAGCTATTCTGACAGTGTTCTTATTCTCGCAGTGTTGGCATTCTGACTGTCTTTCTATTCTCATCGTATTTATATTCTGTCTGTATTACTATTCTTATAGTATAGAATTAATTTAAATATAACATTGCTTTACGTATACTACTCTGACAGAATGCCTATACGTATAGTAAATGAATAATCAATCGTGAAGCTGCACAATTGTTTTCGATAATGACTGTATTGCTCTGTCAGTATTCCTATGCTGACTGTATTGATATTCTGACAGTACAAAGCGACGCCTGATTGGACTATGGCGACATAATTGGCCGTACAGTGCCGATATCTTATTCGGACAGAATTCTTATACTGATAGTGTAAAACATTGCGTTCCAATTTCATCTGAACACCTACAGAGAGCAGAGCCAATCATGCTACCACCATGCCCCATTATGACTATCAGAGTATAATTTCTGTCAGTATAGAGTTCTATGTGCGGGCTTCATTTCATGGATCCCATATCTCGATAGGCTAATAGGTTCCTACATATCATCTATTTTTCATGACCTCATCCCTAACTACCTTCTCATGTTTCTCTAACCAGGACTCTCTGTCCCTAGGCATGAAGATCCTACAACCATGAAACCACTACTCCTATGTACGAATAGAAAAGCTTCTCATATTGGTAGCTTGTACCATATCAACCTATACTAGCATCCAACGGCACGAGGACTACTTCCATATATATGTTGACACGATCATCCTATTTTTGTATCGTGACAAAATTGTAGTTCACTCTTTGCACGGCTACAAGCGATCTCCTACCACCCGGCTACGAGATCGCCTCGGTTCTTGTCCAGTACACAACAACGTCGGAGCACGCTCTACATATGGAGAAAGTGCGCGGCACTGAGAGTAAAGAGAAGAGTTTCCTCAAAGGCGTTGTCGGTAAACGCCTTGAAGAACTTGCTGCCTCTCAATCTCGAGTCGATCCCCTCGAATTGCTCGGTCTTTCATCTCCTGCCGCCTCAGTTTATTCCGAGCGTACATTGCCCGTTCCATCTTCTGTCCCTCCTTCCTCGCAGGCGACCACGGTCCCTTTGTCGATTCCGTCCGCTCCCCAACGCACCAGTACTACCGAAGAAAAGAAAAGAGACACACGATCGTCTCCCTCGTTGCGTAAATCAGACGGGGAGGGTGGTGCACTCCCAGAATATTCTGACAGTGTCACTCGTCATACTGACAGCATACCAATACAGCCAGTACACTCTGAGAGTACCACTGTCAGAGCCTCTGTCAGTGGTACTGACTCCCCACTGAGCAGTCAGGCCACCCATCAGCTCCGCACGACTCTTGAGATACCTCCTCTACACACGCCGGCCCCTCCCGATATCTCCATTTCTCTTCTCAGACCACCATCACATTGGGTCCGCTTTGCCTGGGCACTGCATAGCTGTCGCGACCACTCCACACCGAACCAGACTCGTCCCGTCTCGTATGCAGAGATTGGTGCGCTCGTCGATCGTACAGAGGACGCAGTCCGGCGCTCACTTCTCCAACTCATGAGCGCCGGACTCATTGTCCGAAAAGCACTCCTCCAACATGCCAACGGGGGCTCCATTTATCTCTTCGGTACAGCCTTCCCGGCACTTCTTGCCCCGCTACCGACGGCTAAGAAAAAAGGACCGAAACCTCGCCACCTCACTCATGGACACTCTCCGAACGACTCCCAGAATCTCTCTCAGACTACCCCTAGTAGTAGTAGTTCTTCTTTTCTCTCTAATTCAGAACTACTACAAGATTGGGGTGTGCAAAACCTTATTCTGTCAGAATGGTTCACCGGCGTTGAGCCTCGTTCTCTTGAGCCCTTTTTCCGTGTCATGCCCTCGATCGAATATGCCCAAGATTTTTTCGATAAGGTCGCAGGGGTGATCGAGCAGAAGAAGACGACTAGCAAACCCATTGCGGATGCACTCGCCTTTCTCTTTGCTTGCTTAAAGAAAATGGAAGTGAATCCTCCCCCTGGCTGGAAAAGTCGACGCGTGCGTCTCCTTGAAGACGAAACGCGACGGTTAGAGGACGAAGCGGCGGCACTGAAGACTGCGCGTGACCGACTTGAAGCTCAGCGCGCTGAAGTCTATTTTTTAGGGTTGTCAGAGGAGACGCAGACACAGTTGCGGAGGACGTCACAGGAGGCTGCGGCTGATACGGAACTCCTTGTGGTGCGAGACGCGAAACGGGATCGGAGGCTGCAAGAACTCATCCGCGATCATATGCGACAAGACCAAGGTATGAAGGCGATCTAAGCAAACATGATGGGCGAGAAGGAAGGTGCTCTATGGCGATTCGAATCAGTATTGCAAATCAGAAGGGTGGGTGTGGAAAAACATCCACCGCGATCAATCTATCCGATGCCTTGCGGCGATCGAATTACAAAGTCCTCTTTTTAGATTGTGACCCTCAGGCCAATGCAACCAAGCTGTTACAGATGGCTCCAGAGGCGAACCCCGGCGTCACGGAACTGTTGTTGAATCCGGATATGAAGGTCGAAGAGTGCATGACAGCAACGAAACTCCCCAATGTGTCGTTGGTGCGGGGAAATATTCGCTTAGCGTCGGTCGAAAACCGGCTACGGGATCCGGCGGTGTATCCCATTCCGATTGGGGTTCTGAAAAGTAAGGTTCGGAAGGATCTTCCCTTTGATTTTGTGATTTTTGACACCCCGCCCTCGCTCTCGTTGATCACGATGAATGCACTGTCCGCAAGTGACCATGTGATCGTGCCTATGGAAAGCGGATCGGGCTTTTCGTTTGACGGTCTTGATGACTTACTGAACATTATTTCGACTGTGCAAGGGAGTGTCCAGGCTGACCTGGCCATCCTCGGGGTGTTACTCACGAAACACGACGCGCGGCGGAACGTGTGTCAGGCGGTCTTTCAGATGGTGAAAGATCGCTTCAAAGGCGATTTTCTCGAGACCACGATTTCGATGTCGACCTCCGCGCAAAAGGCCGAGTTGCAGCGCGATACGGTGTTGCAATTTGATCGCAAGTGCTCAGCCAGTCGCGATTACCTCATGCTTGCACAGGAAGTGTTAACGCGATTGCACGTCAAGCCAGTCGTCAAGACGAAAGGGGAGGGAGTGAAGGTCGTCACTGAGAGTGTTGCTGAAGAACCTGCACAAGTCGGTTGACACTCGTTTCCGTCGTCGCGTTGCGTATGGTCTGGCCCTATACCATTCCTATGCGTTCTGTCAGGCCGATAGAAGGGAAATCGGTAGGGGAGGGCATGTATCGACCCCACCTTCATGCGATTAGCCTAACAGGATCCACCAGCGGCCGCTTCAGCACGAGCATTTGGTCAGCTCCACTGACCGGAATTGGCCGATGGCAGTTCTCGACCGAGGCTGTGTGAAAACGGAAAAGGAATTGGCGTCAAAGAAAATCGACCTCTCAGAATGACCTGTATTCGATTATTTCAAGCCGGGCAATGGTCTGAGGACCCCTGAAATCATGCAAAATCGAACTGCGTAAGAGTTTTCACACAGTCTCGACCCAAAGCAGAAGTACACGACTGCCCGCTATCAGAGGTGGGGCTTACACCGATCCGCATAAGCACCCGTGATAAATAATCCTACAGCTGCAACTCATTGAACCGGCAACGGTTATGGCGTATTGTTCACAACCATTGATGGCGTGTTACGCGGACTGAAAATAGCAGATCCGATTCTTATGCGGATCGGCCTAAACATTGTTAGATGGCTTAAGCGAATCCGATATCTAGGAGAAAATCTGATGAGTCAGCAAGCACAAAGCACAAACCAAGCCGATGTAGAGGCTATTAACAAGGTACGCGAGGTACATATCGCCGCGGTCAACGATGGCGACGTGGACGCTTGGGTTGCAACTTTCACCGACGACGGCGTGCAGATGCCCCCCAATGCTCCGGCCAACCTCGGCAGCGAGCGCATCCGGACGTGGTCGCAAGCCTTCTTGGCTCCTTTTCGTGTCCAGTTTACGCTCTTCGTCGATGAAGTTCAGGCGGCGGGTCACTGGGCGTTTGAAAGGGGCACCTACAAAATCAACCTGACTCCCAAGGTCGGCGGTGAGGCTATTCAAGACATTGGTAAGTACATCACTGTCTATGAACGGCAACCCGCCGGTGCCTGGAAAATAGCCCGCGATATCTGGAACAGCAACAATCCACCATTCACCGGGAGGTAATCTATGCGATTTCTTGTCAAAGTGAACATCCCTGTCGAGGCCGGGAACGCGGCGGCCAAGGCCGGAAAACTCGGCGCAACTATCCAGTCTATCCTTACGGATCTGAAGCCCGAGGCGGTTTATTTCACGGACGACCATGGTCAACGGACGGCGTTTCTTTTCCTCGAAATGCAGAACGCCTCGCAGATTCCGGCGATTGCCGAGCCGTGGTTCCTCGCGTTCAATGCGAGCATCGAGATTCATCCAGT